>JBPCNO010000071.1:0-6694 GCA_051001135.1 Acidobacteriaceae bacterium | reverse complement strand
GGGTGATCTTGCGGGTCACAGAGGTTTCGCCGCGGTGCGGCGACTTATGGTTAAAGAGGACCCAGTTGCAGGCATAGATCCCATACGCCTCGCGGTAGCTCACGGTGATCCCGTAGCCGTAGAGCTTGGCCACGGCATAGGGGGAGCGCGGATAAAACGGCGTCGTCTCGCGCTGCGGCGTCTCCTGCACCAGCCCGTAAAGCTCCGAGGTGGAAGCCTGATAGAAGCGCGTCTTCTTCTCCATCCGCAAGGTGCGGATGGCCTCCAACAGCCGCAGCACGCCCAGCCCATCACTGTTCGCGGTGTACTCCGGCTCTTCGAAGGAAACCTTGACGTGGCTTTGCGCGGCCAGATTGTAGACCTCATCCGGCTGCACGTTCTGCATCACGTGGATCAGACTCGAGGTGTCCGTCAGGTCGCCATAATGCAGCACCAGGTTCTGGTGTTCGACGTGCGGATCCTGATAGATGTGATCGATGCGCGCTGTATTGAATAGCGAACTGGGTCGCTTGATGCCGTGTACCTGATAGCCCTTGCGCAGCAGCAGCTCAGCCAGGTAGGAACCATCCTGTCCGGTAATGCCGGTAACCAAAGCCTTCTTCAAGTGGAACCGTCCTCGTTCAGCGCGGCCGCGGGTCCACCCGCTGACTGGGTTGCTTGCGCGGATGCGCGCCGCTGCAACCCAACGGTACCACGGGAAACAGTGCTTCCTCAGGGAACGGCAGCTACCTTGACGGCGGAGCAGAGTTGCGCCTCGAAACGCCGCAAGACGGCTTCCTTGCTCATGAACTCGACCGCATGCCTGCGAGCGGCCGCGCCCATGGCGGTGCGCTGTTCAGGGCAAGCCGCGAGACGGCGGATCGCCGCGACTACACCCGCGGTATCTCCCGGCTCGACGGCGATGCCGCAACCCTCGATGGCGATGGCCACCTGGGTGCCGGCGGCGGCTGTGGCGATCACCGGCCGTCCGCTGGCCAGCATGCCGGTAAGCTTCGAAGGCATGACCAGGTCGGCGGCATCCGAGCGCTGCGGCAGCAGGTGAACATCGGCCGCGCTCAGCAGTTCACTCAAGCGGCTGAGCGGCTGCAGCGGTAGCAGAGTTACATTGGGCAGCCCGGCGGATAGCGTCTCCAGTTGTGGACGAAAGGCGCCATCGCCGCAGAAGAGGAAGTGCAGGCGTTCCTCGCGAATCAGCCGCTGCGCCAGCTCGGGCAGAATCTCCAGTCCCTGCTTCATGCCCAGGTTGCCGGTATAGAGCAGGACGGTCTTGTCCGGGCCGAGGCCGAGTTGCTCGCGGAATGCGTTGCTGCCGGCGAGGGGCGCGATCGAATCGACGTCTACCCAATTGGGGAAGAGCACGGTTTTCTCCGGCTGCACGCCCTTGCCGGGCAGCCGCCGCACCATACTCGACGAGACGCTGGAGACGCCGGTAAAGCGGCGCATGAAGAAGCGCTCCAGCCGAACTGCGAGATTGTGGATTAGGCCCTTGCGCGGCAGAAAGCCCAGATCGAAGGCCGCATCCACTTCGAAGTCCTGCACATGGAGCCAGGCCGCGGCATGGGAGAGCCTGGCGGTGAGCAGGGTCGCGGGTGCGCAGAACAGGGCGGGCTCGACCGTCAACACCACATCCGGGCGCCAAAACACCTGCGCGAGCATGATGGGGAGACTGCTTGCGGTGAATGACAACAGATGTAGAAGCCGGCTCGCGCTCGCAGGCGACCGGGGTACAAACAGCGGACAGCGGTAAACGCGCACAGCACTGGATTGGGCAGCGGATTGGGCGCCGGGAATAGCCTCCCGTTCCAGGCGATAGGACCAGGCCTTGTAGTCTTTGCGAACCTGCCAGGCGGGATAATACGGGGGCGCGGTCACGACCCGGACCTGGTGGCCCTGCGCGGCAAGCCACTCCGCCATCTCCCCTGAATACTTGCCTATCCCGGTCAGCTCCGGAGAGTAGTTGATACCGTGCAGCAGGATACGCAAGCCCGTCCCAGATCCTTTCGTCCGGGCCTGTGGGGCCGGACCTGCCACACATGCGGCCTCCGTCAGCATATCCGATTTACCTTCCCGGCCAGATGCAGCTCAATGGACATCCTCAGCCCCGCATCCCTGGCCCGCATCCCCTGGCCCTGCATCCCTGGCCCCGCATCCCCTGGCCCTGCATCCCTGGCCCCGCATCTCTAGCCCCGCATCTCTAGCATAGATCGCAGAGCGAAAGTTCGCACGGCGCCACCGGCGGCGGCCGCGCCCTCAATGAGAATCCGCATTCCCGCAGAGCGATGCCCGTGCGTAGACGCGGTCCGCTCCGGTCAGCCGCCTGGACAACTGCTCAGGGCTCGGGGTTGAACGCTCAGGCTCGGGGTTGAACGCTCAGGTATGATGAGCGGGATGCAGATCGACACACGCGCCCTGCTGGAGAGCGGCGCCGCCCGCACCGACGAAGCCCTGGAACGCCTCCTGCCTGCCGCGGACCGTCAACCCACTTCCATTCACCAGGCCATGCGCCATAGCGTCTTCGCCGGCGGCAAGCGGCTGCGCCCGGTGCTGTGCATGGAAGCGGCCCGCATGCTCGCCCCCCTTGGAGACTACCCGCCGGGAGTCGAAGAACTGGGCTCGGCGCTCGAGATGCTGCATACGTATTCCCTTATCCATGACGACCTGCCGGCGCTCGACAACGACGACCTGCGCCGGGGCAAGCCCACCTGCCACGTGGTCTATGGAGATGCCATCGCAATTCTCGCCGGAGATGCACTCCAGACCGAGGCGTACCACACGCTCGCGGGCCTGCAGTGCCCGCCGGACCGTGCCATCCACATCGTGAGCGAGATTGCCACAGCCACCGGCACACTCGATGGAATGATCGGCGGACAGGTGCTGGACCTTGAGGGGGAAACGAAGAAAGCCACGGCGGAATCCGTATTGGCGATCCATCGTGCCAAAACGGGAGCGTTGATTCGCGTCAGCCTGGTGAGCGGCGGCATCTATGCCGGCGGCGATACGGACGACCTTGGCCGGCTGGAGATATTCGGCCGCCACGCCGGGCTGGCCTTCCAGATCGTCGACGACATCCTGGATATGACGCAGGATTCAAGCCAACTGGGAAAGACCGCGGGCAAGGACGTGGCGAGCGAGAAGGCGACGTGGCCGGCGGTGCACGGTATGGAGCGCTCGCGCTCGGATGCCGCGCAATTGATCGCTTCGGCGTTCGCCGAGTTGGAACCATACGGCGAACGCGCGGACCCGCTCAAAGCCGTCGCGCACTATCTGGTGGAGAGAACCAGCTAGAGATCCTGGAGATCGATCCTAGAGATCGATCCTGGAGATCCTGGAGATCACCGGCGGACGGCAAGCCCGCTGGCTCGCCCATAATCGTCAGGAATGCCGCGACTGCTGGGCGTTGATCATCTTGCGGATGCGGTCGCCCTGCACCGACAACTCCTCGACAAAGCTCTCGAACCGTTCCAGCATCTGCTGTCCCTGTTTGATGTAGCTGGGCAGTTGTTCCCAGCCATGGCGGAGGCTGTCGGAGTCCTCGAGCAACGCCGCGATCGTGCCGGCAACCGTCACCGCCAACCCCGCTTTGCGCCGCCCGCTGGCCAGGAGCACCGCTCCCGTGATCAGTGAGCCCGCCGCGAGCCCGCGCGTCCAGGCCTTCGTACCGCCCGGCAGGTTATCATCCAACGCCGTCTTCACCTTCTGCGAGGTTTCCATCAGTTCCATTGCCACGATATCCGCCCTCTCCTCTTTCCTATCGATTGCGAGTCCCGTTTCCCGGGTTCGACGAATTGGATGCGTTCGGAGGAGGTACAGGGGAGGAGAATGTTCTCATCGTCCCGCGTCCGGAACGGAACGCCGGACAGGCCTGCTAGTCCAGATCGAATTCGCGCAGCGGCTTGCCTTCGCCCGGCGTTTCCTTGGCTTTCTTCACTGCCTCGGCAAACTTCTTATCGAAGAGATCCTGCTTGTTGCGCTCGGCTTCCACCGATTGGCGAAAGACGCTTTCCTTGCGCTGGTCCTGATCCCGCATCGCCTGGGCCGCTGTCTCAAAGTCATCGAAGGTGCGCTTGCGGGGCGCGGGCGTGTGGCTGATGATGGCGCGGGTCTCCGGATCGACCTTCAGCATGGCGCCGCAATCCGGGCACAGCACTTCAAACGGAGCGTTCTGTCGGTGAGCCATAGGTTTCGCTCCCTATTGTAGAGCGTTTGCTATCGAATTGTTAGAACCCAGGAAGGCAGCCGCAGGGTGAAAGATCACCGAGGCAGGTCTTTCTCACGCACCGCCGCCGCCGCATGCTCGGCATGCTCCAGCCGCTCAGGCCCCATGCAGCCAAGCTACCCCGTACGCCAACTCTTCCGCCAGTCCAAAGGTGTACGCTGATCTCGCCATGGCTGACCCCATCTCCGATTTGATTGCAGAAGGCTACGAGGCACGGAGACAACGTCGATTTCCCGTCGCGCTTTCAGCTTTCAACCAGGCTGTCGAATTAAGCCGGGACACTTCGAATCAATCCCTGTTGGCAAAAGCCTTTACCGGTCTGGGACAGACGAGAGGGATTTGAACGACAATCAGTCCTCGCTTCGTCACTACACAAATGCGGTCGAAATCTATCGCGACCAAAACGATTCGTTGAGACTGGCTCACACCCTCCGCCATGTAGCGGAAATCCTGCGACATGAAGGCCATCTTGCAGAGGCGGGCCAGAACTACATCGAAGCTTTGGATATGTATCGAAAGCACGAGGGGACGCCGCCGCTTGATCTTGCAAACACCCTGCGGGGCTTCGCCCTGCTGAAGACAGATCTGAATGAAGTGGCGGCTTCAGAGCGGCTATGGCAGGAGGCGAGAACGCTCTATCAATCCCTTGGTATACAGGCCGGGGTGGATGAGAGCGATGCGCAACTGCACATGTTGCGCAGCGGATAACGGTTAGCGCTCACCCAATCAAAGGACCTGCTCACGGGCAATCTACTCCGCGCTGGCCTCATCCAGTTGCCCGATCTCTTCGCCGGTCAGGTTCAGTTCCGCCGCCGCCGCCAGACTCTCTACCTGGTGCGCGCTGGTGGCGCTGGCGATTGGCGCCGTGATGCTGGGACGCGCCACCAGCCATGCCAGGGCCACTGCGGCCTGTTGGCTCTGGTGCTGCCTGGCCACCGTGTCCAGCGCGCGCAGAATGCGGAAGCCGCGCTCGTTCAGCCGTTTCTTCACCGACTGTCCGCGCTGGCTCTGGGCCAGATCGCTCTCCGACCGGTACTTGCCTGAGAGAAATCCGCTGGCCAAAGAGTAGTAGCTGATCACGCCGACATCGTTCTCTTCGCACACTGCTTCGAGATCCGCCTCGTAGTCCTTGCGGTCGTAGAGGTTGTACTCCGGCTGCAGACTCTCGTAGCGCGGCAGGCCTTCTCGGCTGCTGGTATCGAGCGCCTCCTCGAGCCGCGCACCGGTGTAGTTCGAAGCACCGATGGTTCGCACCTTTCCCGCATTGATCAGCTCGGCGAAGGCCTGCAGCGTCTCCGCAAGCGGCGTCTCTTTATCGTCTTTGTGCGCCTGATAGAGATCCACGCGATCGGTCTGCAGCCGGCGCAGCGAATCGTCGATGGAAGCAACAATGTGCTTTTTGGATAAGCCCTGGTTGCCGTCGCCCATGTCCATACCCACCTTGGTCGCCAGCACAATCCGCTCGCGGTTGCCGCGCTGCTTCATCCACTTGCCCAGGATGGTCTCCGACTCACCGCCCTGGTGGCCCGGCGCCCAGCGTGAATACACATCGGCGGTGTCAATGAACGTCAGGCCGCGGTCCGCCGCCTGGTCCAGTACCTTGAAAGATGCCTGCTCATCGATCGTCCAGCCGAAGACGTTGCCTCCGAGGCAAATCGGAGGAACCTCGATCCCGGACCTTCCCAGCTTTCTCTTCTGCATGCGCTGCTCCCTTTGCCTGATTTCGGTATCGTGAGGCCGGTACAGTAAGCCGGCGCTCTCACGTCTTAGATGAGCACGGCGCCCTGGCGACGCAAGCATCCGGTATACGCGTGCGGCGGTATGCGCATGGTAGTATTCCCCACCAACCAACCATGAGACTCAACGGATATCTCTTGCGCAGCACGATCGTCGGGGCGCTCGGAGGCCTGCTCTTCGGCTTCGATACGGCGGTCATCTCCGGTACCACGCGCACGCTCGTGCCCGACTTCCATCTGAACGCAAAGCAGCTTGGCCTCACGGTGTCGAGCGCGCTGCTGGGCGCGGTACTCGGCGCCATTTTCTCCGGCATTCCGGGAGAGAAGTTTGGCCGCCGCGACAGCCTGCGCGCCATGGCCTCTCTTTACGTGCTCTCAGCCATCGGGTGCGCCTTCGCGTGGAATCTGCCGGCGCTGATGATCTTCCGCTTTCTCGGTGGCCTGGGAATTGGCGGGTCTTCGGTGCTGGGACCGATGTACATCTCCGAAATAGCTCCGGCGCGGCTGCGCGGGCGGCTGGTGGGCGCCTTTCAGATCAACATCGTGGTCGGCATCCTGCTCGCCTACTTCTCCAATTACCTGATCGGGCTGCTGCACCTGGGATTGGCCGAATGGCGTTGGCAGTTGGGCATCTCCGCTGTACCCGCGATCTTTTTTCTAGTGATGCTGTTCGTCATTCCGCGCAGTCCGCGCTGGCTCTCCACCCAGAGCCGCATCCCGGAGGCGCGCGAGGTGCTGGAGC
>JBPCNO010000070.1:0-11863 GCA_051001135.1 Acidobacteriaceae bacterium | reverse complement strand
GCGACGAGGTGCGCGTTCCATACCTTCTCAAACAATGTGAGCGGTGCAGGCATCTGTGTTCACTTCCTCATGGAATTCTGCGGCGGTGCAATACCACTTTTAGAGCGGCTTTCCTGCTACGGTGCGGTTCCACAGTTTTGGTGCGAGCGGCTCTTCTTAAGCGAAAAGCCGCGTTATCTTCAGTGGCTCCGGCGTCCATCTGCAGGAAAACTGCTAGACCGCGTGCAGCGACTGCTGACGGTCGAGAATATCGTTCAGAACGCCGTGTACCAGGCGTCCCATCTGCTGTGTGCTCACAGCCACCTCCCGTGTATTGCCCGGCCGTAGCAGGTCCGCCGTCCTATGCCCCTGTTCGAGCACCGTGTGCACCGCGGCTTCGATGGCCCGCGCCTCCTGCTCCAATTGCCCGGAGTGGCGCAGCAGCATGGCCGCGGTCAGCACCGCGCCGAGCGGGTTGGCGATGCCTTTCCCCGCGATGTCCGGCGCGGAACCATGCACTGGCTCGTACAGGTTCACGGCTCCGCCGATGGAAGCCGACGGCAGCATGCCGAGCGAGCCGGTGATGACGGCGGCCTCGTCGGAAAGTATGTCGCCGAAGAGGTTCTCCGTCAGCACCACATCGAAGTGGCGCGGCGTATGCATCAGGTGCATGGCGCACGCGTCCACGTATTGGTGCTCCAGCGTCACGTCGGGATAGTGGGCGGCGAGCTCGGTCACCGTCGCGCGCCACAACTGCGACACTTCGAGCACATTCGCCTTGTCCACGGAGGTGAGCTTCTTGCGTCGGCCGGAGGCGAGCTCAAACGCCACCCGTGCGACGCGCAGCACCTCGTCCCGCGTGTAGCGCATGGTGTTCCAGGCGCTGCCGGTATCGCGCTGCCACGCGCGCGGCTCGCCGAAGTAGAGGCCGCCCAGCAGCTCTCGCACGAAGAGTATGTCGGCGCCCTCGGTGACCTCCGCCCGCAGCGGTGAGGTTCCGGACAACGCCTTGAATGCAATCGCGGGACGAAGATTGGCAAAGCCGCCCAGCAGTTGCCGCAACTGCAGCAGGCCCGCCTCCGGCCGCTGGTCTGGTGGCAGCTTGTTGAACTCATTGCCACCCACAGCGCCCAGCAGCACCGCATCGCTCTCGAGCGCCGCCGCCCGCGTGGCTGCCGGCAGGGGCGTGCCATCCGCGCGAATAGCCGCCCCGCCGATCCGCGCCTCGCGAAACTTGAAGTCGTATCCGCCCACTTCCGCGACGCCGCGCAGGATGCGCACAGCCACATCGGTCACTTCCGGTCCAATGCCGTCGCCGGCCACTACCAGGATATTCAGATTCATAAGTAAAAAAGATCCCTTTCGCCTAAATCCGCGCGAATACTTGGGTCGAGATTGCAGCCGTTACAGTAATCGGCCGCACCAGTGCCAGCAGGTCCTGGTCGTACATCGATTTCTTGCGATCAGCCACCAGGGTGAAGCGTTGGTACGTCTCCTCAAGCTCGGCCGCTGCCAGCGCAAACCCCAACTGCTCCAGACGCAACGCCAGCGCCCGCCGTCCCGAATGCTTGCCCAGCACCATGCTGTTCGATGGCACGCCCATCGAAGCCGGGGTCATGATCTCGTAGGTCAGCGGATTGGCCAATACACCGTGCTGGTGAATGCCGGCCTCGTGCGCAAATGCGTTCGTGCCGACGACTGCTTTGTTGGGGGAGGGTCCGAAGCTGATGATATCCGCGAGCAACTGGCTCGTGGGATACAGCAGTTCTGTGCGAATGGAGTTGGTGACAGGGAACTGGTCGCGACGTACCAGCATGGCCGCCGCAAGCTCTTCCAGCGCCGCATTGCCCGCTCGTTCGCCGATGCCGTTAATGGTGCACTCGACCTGGCGAGCACCGGCATCGATGGCGGCCAGGCTGTTGGCCACCGCCATGCCGAGATCGTTGTGGCAGTGGCTGGAGAGGGTGACCGTCTCCACCGCGGGCACACGGCGTCGCAGTTCGCGAAACATGTTGCCGTACTCCGTGGGCACGGCATAGCCGACCGTATCCGGCAAGTTGATGGTGTTGGCGCCTGCTTCGATCGCGACCGACACCATGCGCGCCAGAAACTCCGGATCGCTCCGGGTCGCGTCTTCGGGCGAGAACTCAACATCGTCCACATATGTGCGCGCCAGGCGCACCGATTCTCCGGCCTGATCGAGCGCCTGCTCGCGGGAGATCTTGAGCTTGCAATCCAGGTGCAGATCGGAACTCGCTAGAAAGATATGGATGAGCGCCCGGTCGGCCGGCTCGACTGCAGCCGCCGCCCGCTTTACGTCTTCCTTGCGAGAGCGCGCCAGCGATCCGATCCGGGGACGGCGAATCTCCCGGCAGATGGATCGAATTGCGGCAAAATCGCCCTCCGATGAGATAGCGAAACCCGCCTCCAGAGAGTCCACGCCGAGAACCTCCAGAGCTCGTGCCATGGTGATCTTTTCAGCGGTTGTCATGCTGCAGCCGGGAGACTGCTCTCCATCGCGCAGCGTTGTATCGAAGAAGTGGACGCGATCTTCAGTCATCTCTCGTGGCTCCTTGGGGGTAGGCCTGCATCCAGTCTCTTGCCGATCGGCGTATAAAGCAAAGTTATAATTGTTTTGTTTACATGCAATAGTATTATGGGACAGGGTAGAGCTTATGAGGAATGCGAGTGGCGCTTATGAACCTGCAACAGATTGAAACCTTCCTCGCCGTGGCGGAAGAGCGCAGCTTTTCGCGCGCCGCCGAGCGTCTCCGGCGCACGCAGCCCGCCGTTAGCCAGGTCATCCGCAAGCTCGAGGAAGACCTGGGCGAGGTCCTCTTCGAGCGGGCGCTGCGCGATGGATCGCTCACCGCCGCCGGCGAGGTGTTGCGCTCCTATGCGCTCCGGCTGCTTCGCCTGCGCGAGGAGGCGACGAGCGCTGTGCGGGAGCTTCGGTCGCTCGAGCGCGGCAGGCTCAGCCTGGTCGCCAACGAATACACCTGCCTCTACCTGTTGCCGGTGCTGGACCGCTTTCGCGAAGTCTCGCCGCACGTGCAGATCTCGGTGCAGCGCTCGCTCGCCAGTCAGATCCCCGCCGAGCTGCTGGCGCGCACCGCCGAGCTGGGGGTGCTTTCCTTCCGGCCGGACTCCGAGCAGTTCCGCTCCATCACCGTGTATGCGGATGACGTCGCCTTCGTCGTGAATCCTCGCCACCCTTTGGCGCGGCAGAAACGTGTGCACCTGCGCGGGCTGGGAGGGGAGGGGTTTGTCGCGCACAACGTCTCCTCCCCCCTGCGCCGGCAGGTGATCGATGCCTTCGCCGCGCATCACACCCCTTTGAACATGAGCGTTGAATTGCCCAGCATCGAGGCGGTCAAGCGCTTTGTCGCCATGGGCAATGGAGTGGCGTTGCTGCCGGCGCTGGCTGTCGCGCGCGAGCTGGAACTGGGAGAGTTGGTACAGGTGCGCGTGCCGGAGTTGAAGATGCAGCGCCGGCTGAAGCTCGTGCACCGCAAGAGCGCGACGCTCTCGCATGCCGCGATCGCGTTTCTCAAGTCGGTGCGCGCATTCTCCGCGGAGCGGGGAGCGCCCTTCCACTACACTCCGGACGCCTGACGCCCCACCGCCGCCGGCGTTCTTCGCGCGCTCATCTTCGCCGGACACAGGGATTCGCATGCGCCCCGGTCGCTTTCCTGCGCTGCGGGTCGCCTCAGGGCCGCGCGAAAGGTACAATTGCTCAAGCACGTCACAACTTTGCCCCAGAGAACTGCCAACGCCCAGTAAGGGACGCCGCGGCCGGTGTGTGCGCCGTCGGCATTGAGGTTCAGGATCGAATGAAGAAGAGTGTGTTGCTGTGTCTGCTGCTGCCGCTTTCGGCGGCTGCATGTTTTGCCCAGGAGAGCCGCCAGGATGCGAGTGTGAGCGGAACGGGCATCTTCCCCCCATTCGTTACGGGTCAGGCCGTGTACCAGAATGCGGATCCTGGCCCCGGCGTCCTGGCCAGCTATCGCTACATGGCGACTCCCCGCAGCGCGCTGGAAGCGAACTATCAATACGCGCGGAACATCACCAATCTTCGTAACAGCGTCAACAACTTTGACGTTCACACCAAGATGCAGGAGATCTCGGCGGCGTACGTCTTCAACTTCACCTTCAAGAAGTTCAATCCATTCGTCGAAGCGGGTCCGGGCGCATTCCTCTTCACCCCCCTGGATGACTCTCTGACGCAGACCTTCGGCGCGAAACGCACCACCAGTATCGGCGCCCTCTACGGCGGAGGTATCGCCTACGAGATCAGCCCCAGCTTCGATATACGCGCCGAATACCGCGGCATCGTGGTCAAGTCCCCAAACTTCGGCCTGACCAACTTCAGCACCAACCGCTGGTACAACATCTATAATCCAGCCGTCGGCATTGCCTACCACTTCTAGGCTGCGAGCCTTGAGTCGAGTAACTGAGTAACCAAAAAAAAAGCTCCGGAATTTCCGGAGCTTTTTCTTGGTTCTCTTCTGCCAGCAAAGTTTAGAAGATACGGTACGACGCACCCACGCTGAAGCCGTTCGGTGAAAGTCCATTAGGACGGTTTGCCGTGCTGGGCGGATCCGGTGGCCCTACGAAACCCGGCCATATCTGGTATTCGTAGTCTCCCCGCACATAGAAGCGACGAGACAACCGGTAGTCCACGCCGCCGCCGAGCGCGACGGCGAAATAGCCGCCATGGGCCACATTCTGCGGGAAGTTGAACTCGCCTATCCCCAGCAGCCCTTTGCCGTAGAAAATAAATTTGTGGTGTCCAAAATTGATCTTGGGCCCAATAAGGTAGGTGTCTTCGTGAATATTGGCCAACTGATGAAAACGAAGAAAACGCGCTTCAGCTTCGGCGCCTAAACGCGGCGTCAGGTTGTAGTCCACGAAACCCCCGACCCCATACAGCCGTTGATAGCCGTAGTCGGGACCAAAGTCCGAGAAGTAGCCGCCTGCAAAGAGTTGCTGATTCCCACCCCTGCCAGCCGCTACGACCTGAGCACGACTGATAGCCGGGAGGAGGAGGAGTGTGGCGAGGAGCAGATATTTTCGGATCACTGGATATCTCTCGCAATGCAAAATTCCAGAGTTGTAACGAGGGCGGGCCACAACCTCGACCCGCCCTTCCCATCTTCGTTCTTATCGATCTGAAGACCCACTCTGGTTAAGCCTCCAGCACTGCCGTTACTGCTGTGGCTGCGTCGGTTGGGCGCTCGCCTGATCGGGTTGCGCCGCCGGTGGCTGCGTGGTATCCGCACCAGCTGCCTGCGCTGTCTGGCTCTGATCATACCGTGTGAGCCTGTAGTATACCGGAGTCACTTCAAACGGCATCTTGTCGCGCGCATTCAGTACGGGCACCGCCTTCGCATTGAGTTTGTAGACCTTGTCGTCCCACGCGTCCGTGCGTAACTGGCTGCCCAGGGGCAGAGCAGCAATCTGATCGAGTTTGTCCAGATCGAGCTTGGGCGAGCGCTTCTCCAGTGCTACCAGCCACGGTTCGCCCGCAGTGTTGAGCAGAGAGTCACCGAGTCGCGGGGTGTTCAGAGCCGTCAGTTCCTTCTCCCGCTGCTGCAACTGAATAAAGTAGAGTCCCGCGTTTCCCATCTTGTCTTTGTAAACGGAACTGTCCAGCAGCGCGAGCGCTTTCTTCGCGGCATCCACATCGTCACTATCGGTGTGCTGCATGTGAATCCGGTCGAAGGTCGACTCATCGGGGAAGAGCAGCCGATCGTTGAACGCATACCGCGTGTCGATGTGGTGCCCCAGCACGATGTGCGCCAACTGGAAGGAGAGCACGGACGCCAAAGCCTCTTCCGAGGGCAGCGTGTCCACCAGGCCCTTGCTCAGGATGATGGTATTGCCCACCGCGATCGATTCCAGCGGCGTCGTCAGCATGACCCGGCAATGGACCGGCGCCGCGAGCTCGATGTTATTGCCGATGATGATGTTATTGGTAACCGTCTCCAGCACCTTATCGAAATCGCTCGGCGCCGCCAGCAGACCCGCCTGCGTCAGGCGGTCGAGCACGTTCTCCTCGGCCTGCGAGATCCACTCTCTCTGTGCCTGCAGCGGGCTTACGTCTTCCGCATTGCCGCTCTGATCGGTGACATCGTCGATCTTGATGGATTCATTATCGGTCTGGTGCGTCGGAATCTTGAGCGAGTAGCCCCAGATGGAGGTCTGGGCCTTGAACGCAACCGGATGCTCCTTGTCTTTCTTGGAGGTCTCTTCGACATAGACGCCCACCGGCAGCCATACCCCCGGCTGCAGGTTCTGTCTCCAACTGTCGAAGTGGAAGTAGTCGTTGTTTGAGAAATCCTCCGCGCCGCCGCCCGTGTAGGTGCCGTTGAAGCGCACCACATTGCCGGAGTCGTTATCCACCCAGATCCGCCCGGTGAACCGGCCATGACCCGCTCCCGCCTTCGGGTGTACGTCGAACACGTCGGTGCGGACCGCGCCCAGGAAGGCCTTGCGCACCGCCACGAAGTCATAGTGCTGCTGATCGAACCCGCTGGGGTCGATGAACATCATGTCCATAAAGCCGTCCGGAACGAACTCGACCTTGAAGGCCTTGGTCAGGCTGCCGAGAGCATTGAGCGATCCCTTGAACAAGCCATGGCTGGAGCTCGCCTCGCCGCCCGCGTACGATTTGCCATAGAAGCTCTTGCCGAAATCGACCCGCTGCAGCATGTACTGGTCCGATACAGGAACGGCGTAAAGCTTGGTGTCGCCTCTCATGTTCTGGATGTACGTCTGCACCAGCGGAGACTTCTGCTGGATGGACTTGATGGTGAGTTTCTCGGCGGCGATCGCCTTTTGTACCAAGGCATTCTGCTCTGCGGTCAGGGGAACAGGAGCCGCAAACTTCTCCTTCTTCGCCTGGGCACCCGTGACGCCCAGCGTCAAGAGCAGAGTTGTCATCCAAAAATTACGCAGGTTCATTTCCTGGCTCCTAAAACAAACTTCCTTAAACCAAACTTCGATACCGGACTTGCTGCCCCACGCTGTTCCAATTATGCCAACTGGAAGGTCACGTGGATAAGGGTTGTGTGATCGACCGGTTGGCCATTACGCATTGCCGGCTTGAAGCGGATATTTTCAGCAACTCGACGCGCTTGCTCATCGAGCCCGTGCCCCAAGCCATTCACTACGCGTAACACCTCAACCTGACCGCTTGCCAGGAATCGCACCTGAAGCGTGACCTCGCCTTGTACCCGGGCCACCTGTGCCGCTTCGGTGTACTGCGCCTTAGGTTCGGAGAGGACCACCGGCGGAACGAAGGCCGGCTCCGCGTTGTTCTGCGCTACCTGGACTCCCTTGCCGCCCACCGTCGCACCGAAACCCGTGGTGCCCACTGTGCCATGACCGGTACCGCCTGGCGTGCCGCCGACTACGCCGTTCGAAAAGCCGGCAGAGGCGACGGCGCCCTTGCTGGTCCCGCCCGGAACGCCATGGACCACGCCTGCACCGAAGGCCGTGCCCTGCACGATACCCTTGCGCGCCGCGCCGGCGCCGGAGCCTGCGCCCGGGGCTGCGCCAAATGCGCCGACCGCGGCGATCGTCGCCTGCCGGGTGGCGTTGGGATTCGGCGTCACGCCAACCGGGTCGCCAAACCCGCCAGCCTTCACGCTCGGCTTGCTCATGTTATTCGCGACCGTGGTCGGCTTGGGGCTGGAGAACATGCCCACCTTGGGCGCCGGCGGCGGCGCAACCGCCTTGGGCGGCGCCGGCGGAATGATCGGCACCTGCTTGGGCACATCCAGCTTCACCGGCTTCGGCGGCTCGATGACCGGTTTCGGCACTTCGATCTTGGGCGGTTCGAGCTTCACCACCATGGGTGTGGGCGGTGGAGTGAATTTGACCTTGGGGACGATCATCGGCGGCGGCTTGGGCGCTTCCACCGGCAGAATGATCTCGCTGGCCTGCAGCGTCTTTTTCGTCACCTCGTGGTGCACGGCCCCAATAATCAGCAGAAGGGCGAGGATCCCCGCATTCGTGATCAGACTGGTTCCGAAGGAGCGCCACCGGCCTTGCGGCTCTTCCAGCAGACCGAAGCTGTTGCTGATCCGTACTTCCATCATTTCCGTCGTGGGCATAATCATTTCCTACTTAGTAAAAGGTCGTTGAACCTGTGTCCGTGCCGGTGTTGGCACCCTACACTTTTTGATTCCGCATCGCTCCAGAGCGGTGCGGCTGGATCACTGACTGGCCTTTTCCAAACCAAGGTGGCCTGTTTCCAAGTGCCGGAGCGGAGAGAACACTACCCCCGATATCCCCGGTACGAAAGTACCTGCGAATGCTCAAAAGATAGCCCGTTCCACATTGGATTGCAGTACCCCGAAAGTGGTGCGTTGGAGACCGGAGGTGTACGTCTGCGCGCGCTCATCATCGGTCGCCATACACTACAATTCAGCACCGGAGGTCCAGGGTGAAGCTGCGAATCGCTTCCCCCTCTCGCCGCCTTCCAGCTATAGAAACGCTTACTGGCATGATACCGGGGTGGGACGGGGGAAGAGAAGGCTTTGGTTGCTCCTTTAACATTTCGGCAACACTATCGTTACCTAAAGTAACGACGCATGCAGCTTCGGTTTGTTTCAAAAAGGGGAGAAAACGTTGACGATACTGGTTACAGGTGGTGCAGGTTACATTGGAGGTACGGTCGCTCAGCGCCTGTTGGATGTCGGTCGTGAAGTTGTCATATTCGACAACCTGAGCCATGCAAAGCGATCACTCCTCCCCGCCGGGGCCGAGTTCGTTCATGGTGAACTGGCCGACCGGGCCGCGCTCGATGATTTGCTGCGGCGGCGTAAGTTCGATGGAGTCATGCACTTCGCCGCTCTGATTGAAGCCGGCGAAAGCATGCGCAAGCCGGAAATTTATTTCCGCAACAACACCGCCTCCACCCTCACGCTGCTCGAAGCGATGCTTTCGTCCGGCGTCCAGAAGCTGGTCTTCTCCTCCACTGCGGCGGTCTACGGCCAGCCGGAGCAGACCCCCATCACCGAGGACGCGCCGCTTGCGCCCACCAACGCCTACGGCGAGTCCAAGTTGCTGGTGGAACATATGTTGACCTGGCTCAATCGTGTTCACGGCTTTCGCTATGCCAGTCTGCGCTACTTTAACGTCGCCGGCGCGATCGAAGGCCGCGGCGAAGCCCATGAACCGGAGTCGCATCTCATTCCCCTCATCCTCGATGTGGCGCTCGGACGCAGAGCCGCCATCAAGATCTTCGGCCAGGACTACCCCACACCCGACGGCACCTGCATCCGCGACTACGTGCATGTGGAAGACCTCGCGGAGGCCCATCTGCTTGCGTTCCATGCGCTCGACAGTCACGACCGGCTCATCTACAACCTCGGCAACGGAGAGGGGTTCAGCGTGCGCGAGGTAGTCGAATCCGCACGCCGCGTCACCGGCCACGCCATCCCGGTCGAAGAACTGCCGCGCCGTCCCGGCGATCCCGCCGTCTTGATCGCAAGCTCCGACCGCATCCGCCGCGAACTTGGATGGCAACCCAGGTTCGACCGCCTGGATGCGATCGTCGCCTCCGCGTGGACCTGGCACCAGCAGCGTTATCTCCCACCAGCAGCGTATCTGCAAGGTGTTGAAGGCTAATTGATGCCGGTTCCCCGGGTATCGGTGGTCTGGTCCGGGTGGGTCCGCGCGTCCCGCAATGGCTTGCTCGCCTCTCTCGCCTTGGCCCGGCTGTTCGCGGCATTCACGCTCCAGACCAACAGGACAACGATCAGCGCGATCGCCAGAAAGCTCAAACTCAGGATGATGCCCATGACACGTCTCCTTGCTCAGCCCCTTTGTACGAGTCCCACAGCCCCGCCGAGGTTGTAATGCCTGGACTACGTAAGCTGAATGTCCCGGGATTCCCACCTCTACGCCGGGATGGTTGGCCAAAGCTCGGGATCGAAATGGAGAGCCTGTGCATTTTGCCGCGAAACAGCTTTCTTTTTGACGCGATTGTCCTCAAGTGATCCTGCTATGCTGTTGCGCACTCGACTGCGGGGCGTCGAACGCGCCCCCAAACCGAATCCCCACGGAGGCCCCCTCTTGCGTTCATTCTTTGCTCACCTTCCACTTCAATCCGCACTCGCCAAATCCGCGCCCGCGCTTGCTGTCGCCTGCTTGCTGTTTTCTTCGACCGGGCAGGCGCAGGTCGTGCCCTCGCCCGGCCCGCAGATCGGCTCGTCCAATACCATCTCGGCCGACCCGCCGGTCGTCCGGCCGCGCACCAGGCCTTGTACCGTCACGCTGCTGCACGAGCAGGAGTTTGCCGACTTCAGCAATAAGAGCTTCAACTATGTGCCGCCGCCGGAGTGCCCCGGTCCCTGGTCGAAGGTCGTGCTCAGCGCCGACTTCACCGTTACCGCCGGCCGTCAATACGATCGCACCACGCAGTTCTATATTGGCAACGCCAACATCTTCTACGGCACCACGGCGGAGCCGCGCGCTACCCTGAGCCCTTCCTGGCACATAGAGCGGGATGAGACTGACCTGAGCGCGATCTTCAAGACCGCGCAGCCCGGCCAGGCCATCCTCGGGAATCTGGTCAACTCCACCTATACCGGCATCATCTACGCCAACGCCGAACTGCAGTTCTACCAAGCCTCGGACGACGATCACGCGCCCCACGTTGCGGACCTGGTGGTGCCCTTGCCCAATACGCCCGGTGGCGCGGTCGCGCTCAACACCACGGCCAATCAACTGACCCAGTCCGTCACCTTGCCGGCCAACACCGAGGCCGCCTATCTCGACGTCTTCGCCGAAAGCCAGGGCGGCGACGAGTTCTGGTACACCTGCGTACCAAGCGATGTCGCCAACGAACTCCAGAGCTGCGGCAATACCGGCTTCCGCGAAACCGAGATCAGCATCGACGGCCAGGCCGCCGGCGTCGCGCCGGTGTACCCGTGGATCTACACCGGTGGCATCGATCCATATCTCTGGGAACCGATTCCCGGGGTGCAGACGCTCAACTTCAAACCCTTCCGCGTCAACCTGACGCCCTTTGCCGGATTACTAGCTGACGGCAAGCCGCACACCGTTGCCCTCAGCGTCTTCAACGCCAACGGCTACTTCCTGGCCACCGCCAATCTGCTGGTCTTCACCGACCATCGTGCCCAGCACGTGACCGGCGGGGTGCTGCAAAATACCCTCGCCGCCGCACCCACGCCCACTGTGAAGGAGAACCTGGCCACGGACGCCAACGGAAACATAACCGGCACGGTGGCGGTTGGCTCCCAACGCAACTACCTCATTCGTGGATGGGTGCAGACCTCCCACGGCCGGGTCGAGACCACGGTGGAGCAGAAGATGCACTTCCGCAACACGCAGCAGTTCGATATCACCGCGACCGACTACGTGCAGGACATCGCCCAGCAGACCACGGTCGATGCCACCACTACCACCCGCGGCGGCTTCCTCAACAGCCGCGAGCAGAAGCACTACTCCTATCCCTTCTCCTTCAACATCGACGAGACCTTCAACCCCGACAGCACCATCACCGAGGCGAATGTCTCCGATCAGAAGTATCTGGTGGACGAGCAGAAGCACTTTGAAGGCTTCCCCGTCTACCGCAGCGAGACCGCTAACCACGTCGCCTCGCAGGACACCGACCTGCTGGTGCCCGTCAATGGTGGCTACTCCATCGGCAGCCACTCCAACCAGAAGAGCTCGCAGGACTACATCTTCAAGGACTCGTTCGGCCACTGCTACAGCCGGACGCTCACCGCCGCGAACAGCGTGCTGATCGGCGTCAAAGACGGCGCAGCCTGCCGTGGATGGGGCCTCGGCTGGTAAGGGACCTGCCGTCCAGGCAAACGCGGGACCTGCCGTCCAGGCAGCCGCGCTT
>JBPCNO010000069.1:0-101752 GCA_051001135.1 Acidobacteriaceae bacterium | reverse complement strand
TGGAGCGCTGCCGAATTGAGTTTGTGGTGGGCGCATGGGAAAAGGCGTTTGGTCTCCCATCGTCTTCGCTGCGACCGGTGGTCTATGTCGGCGTTCCCGGCGATACCCGCAAGCTGGTCATTTCGCTCATCTCGGCGGAGACTTATGAGGTTGCGGGCATACTGAAATTTGCTTTGGGAAAGCAGGCGGACGAAAACATTGCGAACGAAGCGGAGTTGCTCGGGGCTCTGGAGCAGGCAGGCATTCGCACCTGCCCCAGAGTGCTGGCCTGGGAGCCTCAATCCGGATTGTTTATCCAGTCGGCTGTGATTGGAGATTTGTGCGGACGCGCATTCACGGCTAAGCATCGGGAGCTGCTGTTGAGCTATCGCAGGCCGGAGTCGATCGAGATCTCCGCCTATGCGGAAACTCTGGAGAGCAGTATCGACGAGAGCGCGCTCTCGCTGACCCAGCAGAAGCTTGTGGGTACCGCGTTGTCTGCGCTTCGATCGGGAGAGCTTCGATCCGGAGAGCTTCGATCGGGAGGGCTTCGATCGGGAGGCCGCTATCCGGCGTTCTGGATCCATGGAGACTTCCTTCCGTGGAACCTGAAGCGATGTGACGGGGAGATCTACGCAATTGATTGGGAAGAAGGCGAGATCAAAGGGTTGCCGGGACAGGACTTATGCCACTACCACTACATGCCGGCAAACCTCTTTAACGAATCGCTCGATGCCACGATGCTGAAAAGCCGGGACGCCTTCGCGCCGTATGGGCAGGCGGTGGGATTGGGGGCGCAGGACTTCAAGCCTTTGCTCCTCGCATATCTGTTGAAGCAGGTCGCGGTGCGCGCCAAGCGGAAGGAACCGGAGCATCTCGATTTCCTGGCGCGAGCGATCGAACATACCCAGGCGTTTGCCTGAGAGCGCGACCATACAGGAGCACGCTGAGCGTGCAGGTTCAGAAAGGGAGCACGCGAGCGTGAGTGCCGGTCAGAGCGATGCGTTGCGAATCTTGGTCCTGGGGCAAACCCCGCCTCCATTTGGGGGGCAGGCGGTCATGATCCAGGAGTTGCTGGACGGGCAGTATCCCGGCGTCGAACTCTTCCACGTGCGGCTGGATTTCTCGCGGGAGATGAACGAGATGGGTCAGTGGCAGTTCGCGAAAATGCTGCGCCTGGTGCGGGTGGTGATGGCGACGCTGGTGGGCCGCGTGCGGCATCGGGCGGACGTGCTCTACTATCCGCCTTCCGGGCCGAGATACTTCCCGGTCATGCGGGATATCGCGATCCTCTGCCTGACACGCTGGAGCTTCCGGCAAACCATCTTCCACTTTCATGCGAGTGGCCTGGCGGAGTTTCGGCCAAGACTCAACAAGCTGTTTCAATGGTTCTACTCGCGTGCGTTCTCCAGGCCGGATGTGGCCATCCATCTTGCCGCCGCCGCACCGCCCGAGGGAGCGTACCTGGGGGCCACACGTCAGGTGATTGTCCCGAACGGTATTCAGGATACGGCGGGAGCAACGATCGACCGTTCCAATCGAGGAGCCGCAGGGCCACGCATCCTGTTCGTAGGCATGATGTCGGAAGACAAGGGAATTCTGGTGACGCTTCAGGCGTTTGCCAAGCTGCGCGCTGCGGGCCATGATGTCTCCCTCCATTGCGTGGGTCGGTGGGCATCGCCGGAAGTCGAGGCGGAGGCAAAGCGCATCGTGGAGTCAAATGCGATCTCGGAACACGTGCAGTTTCCGGGCGTGCTCACAGGCGAAGATAAGTGGAACGAGTACCGCGAGGCGGACATCTTCTGCTTCCCCAGCTTCTTCCACTCCGAAACCTTCCCGCTCGTATTGCTGGAGGCAATGTGCTTTTCGCTGCCGACTGTCTCCACGGAATGGCGAGGGATTCCGGAAGTCGTTATCGCGGGGGAGAATGCGCTGCTGGTAAAGCCGCGTGATGTGCAGGCCTGTGCCGATGCGCTCGCGATACTGGTGACGCAGCAAGAATTGCGGCTGGAGATGGGAAGACGATCACGCGGCCGGTTTGAGGACTTATTTACAATAGGAGCACATCGAAAGGCCATGGCAAACGTATTTCATCTAGTAAACGAGCTGAGACAATCCGCATGAGAATATTCATCACCGGCGGGTCGGGATTTATTGGGACACACTTCCTTGAGAAGGTGCTGAAAGCTGCTCCAGACGCGCAGATCTGTAACTACGATCTGACCAGTCCGAAGCTTTCTGAGCACAAGCCATTCTGGATTGCAGGAGACATTCTCGACCCGGATCGTCTTAGGTCCGAGATGGCGAAGTTTGGTCCCACGCATATCGTTCACATGGCAGCGCGGACGGACACGGATGGCACGCAGGTCGAGGACTACCGCATCAACACGGACGGCTCGGCCAATCTCCTGAAAGCAATTCAGGCGACGCCGGGTATCGAGCGCGCCTTGTTCATCTCTACCCAGTATGTGATCGGTCCAGGGCACGTGGCTACGGACCCGCGCTACCATAATCCCCACACCGTCTATGGTCGCAGCAAGTGCATCATGGAAGACATGATCTGGGATGCGAAGCTGCCTTGCTGCTGGACCATCGTCAGGCCGACGAACATCTGGGGAGCCTGGCATCCGCGCTATGACAAAGAGTTCTGGAGCGTGTTGAAGCGGGGCAGGTATCTACATCCAGGCGGTGAGCCGGTCTACCGCGCTTACGGTTACGTGGGGAACATTGTCGAGCAGATCTGGGCTTTGCTGACCATGCCGGCGGATCGGGTGAATGAGCAGGTGGTGTACGTTGGCGACCCGGTTGATGATATCAAGCAGTGGGTGAATGCATTTTCCGTTGGCCTTACCGGTCGCAAGGCGCGCGTCGTTCCACGGCCGGTGCTTCGGGGCATCGCTTTCATCGGCGACATTCTGAGAAAGCTCGGGATCAAATTTCCACTCTTCAGCTCGCGCTATCACAGCATGACCGAGAGCTATCTGGTGAACATGGATCCGACTTACAAGCTGCTTGGAAGGCCTGTTTACAGCCTGGAAGAAGGAGTGCAGCAAACCATCTCCTGGCTGAAGACACAAGGTGGAATATGGAGCCGGTGACTGCGGCGGGCTTGCTTCCGACGGAAGAAACCATGCTTATCGGTGGGGCAGGTCCGGTTTCGCCGGTTACCTTCAAACCGGTCGTGGCGCGCCTGCTGCTCTCCAAGCTCGAGAGTGAGTGCGAAGCCTATTGCATGCTCACGGGCTACGATGAGCTGCCAGACAACTTCGATACCGACATCGACTTCATGGTCGGGGCGCGGGATTTTCAACGCGTGCCTGGCTTGCTCGCAGACATCGCGCGAGACACGGGGAGCCGCCTGTTTCAGGTGATTCCGCACGAAGTATCCGGGAGAGCCTATCTTTTGACGCTGCAGACCGGGACCAAGGTGAGCCTGGTGCAGCCGGACAGCGCATCCGACTATCGCCACTTCGGGCGGCTGTGGCTGCGGGCTGAGGATGTCCTGGCGGAAAGACGCTGGCATCCGCGCGGCTTCTGGATTCCTGGCGCGGCGCACGAGTTCACCTATTACCTGATCAAGCGCCTGAACAAGCGGGAGCTTACGAAAGAGCAGGGAAGCCGCCTCTCCCGGTTATATGCGGAGGATCCGCTGAAAGCGGCGGAGCTGCTGGGCCGGTTCTTCGGGGCGGCCTCTACCCGAAAGTTGATCGAGATGGCTTCCACTGGAGTTTGGGAACCTCTGCTCCACAACCTGGAAGCACTTCGCAAGGAGCTGCGGCGCCATTCGGCGGAGACTCTTCCTCAGACGCTCCGATCCTCCGCAGTCCGGCTGCAGCATGCGAGCGATCGCATCCTGCGGCCGACCGGCGCCTGGATCGCGTTCATGGGGCCGGACGGGTGTGGCAAGTCCTCTGTGATTGAGGCGATCTCAACCGAGTTCGCGCCAGCCTACCGCGGCGTGCTCAGGTTCCACATGCGCCCCAACTTCCTGAAGGTGCGAGCGGGGGAGAGGGCGCCGGTGGTCGATCCGCACGGCAAGCCGCCACGTGGCTTCCTCATGTCGATCATCAAGGCCGTCTACATGGCCAGCGATTACTTCGCCGGCTATCTGGCCCGCATTCGCCCAGCCATGATGCGTACGCATCTGGTGATCTCCGACCGCTATTTCTACGATATGCTGATCGATTCCAAACGCATCCGCTACGGCGGGCCCAGATGGCTGCTACGGCTGATCGGGAAGATCATTCCCAAGCCAGAGCTCACGTTGCTTCTCAATGCGCCACCCGAGGTTCTCTGGTCGCGTAAGCAAGAAGTCCCCTTCGAAGAGGTCGTCCGTCAGCAGAAGGCCTATCTCGAGCTTGCCGGCAGATTGAAGTCGGTGGTGGTGATCGATGCCGCGCAACCGCTCGAGACGGTGATCCGGCAGTCACAGGCAGCCATCATCGCGCATCTCTCGCAACGCACCCTATCGCGTCTCGGCATCTCGCCTCGTGCTTAACTCACCGGACGGCTGAGGCGACAACTGCAACTGCGCGCAACTGCGGCGCGTGGTGACTGATGGCCGCCTCGGCATCGATGCCGATGGTGGCTACACCCTTGGAATGAACGGGCGCAGGCAGGACCGGCTTTGTTTCAGACTCCAGCAAGCCTCCCTGCTTCACGATCCTGCCGGTGTTCGTGCCCGCATTAACGGTTAAATCGAGGGTAATGGAGTGCACCTGGCCCGCGCCTTGCGCAAATACAGTGATGGGAATGGTCTGCTGCGGTGTTCCTGCCGGCGCAGTCACTGTCAATCTGGACGCAAACCCCGCGGGGGACGCCGCCGGCGCGCTGAAAGAGCTGTTGAAACCAGACGGTAATCCGGACACCGACAGCGAAACCGGATACCCGGAGGCCGTCGGAGAGGTCAAGCCTTTCGTGAGGGCCACGGCGGAGATGTAAGGCTTCAGCGTGAGATTGATGTTTGCCTGGCCGCCGTTCACCGCATAAGCGGAGTTATCCGAGTACATCGCAAAATCCGGGAAATCTGTTGGCGGCGCCACACACGTCTTCCCAATATGGTTTGTATGTCCCCAGGTCGACGCCATGTCCTGCCCTGTGTAGCCCTGCCAGCTAGTTAGCCCGAATTTCTTCCCGTTCATCTCGAATCCATTCACGGTGAAGGGGTCAAACCAATGATTGTTGTTAGACTTCAAAGTAGTCACGAAGGCTGCCCAATCGCTTCCTACCTGATAGGTCGCAAAGACCTGTTGATATAGCCCGCCGTTCTCAAACACATTGTTATTCAAAGTGATGTTGGACGAAATGACGTTATAAAATACGCCCGTCTCGTAGTCAGTGAAGTTGCGGCCTCCGGCCTTCCCTTCCAGATAAAACTGTGGGGTCATATGTGCGGTCGATCCGCCGTTGTTGTAGAAGGTATTTCCCGAGAACGTTATGTTGGAGGCGTTGACGAGATTCACGCCCACCTGGCCGTAACAGAGTGTGTTGTTGAGAACTGCGATGGGACCTGCGTTCAGCTCTACCTGAAGATTCGCCACCCAGTTACCCGAGAGAAAGCTGCCTTGCGCCACGATCTGCCGGTTGTCTGTATCGAACCATAATCCCTGTCCCTGATTGTTGTAGGCAAAGAACTGATCGACTGTCGCACCGTGCATGTTGAAGAATTTCATCCCGCCCATGTAGTAGTCATAGAAGGCAGCTTGCGCTCCGCGCCAATTGTTGTAATCAGCTTCATCGAACTGAAAGAGCACCTGCTTGCTGCGGTATCCGCCAAACCCATTCGATCCGTTGTGGCTCGCGGCAGAGTTCTGTACAGTCACGTTCGTGCTGCTGGAGACGTGAAATCCTCCTTGATTATTCCAATTTGCCTGAATGGAATCGATCAGTACATTATTGGCGCTGTTGACGTTAACCCCGCTCTTGTCGATACAGGAGGCCGCATGCTCGAAGGTCATCCCGCGCACAACGATGTTGCCCTGACGACTAATGTTGAAAGTGTCCGACCGAACCGCAACCTCCACCAACGCCGTGTTCATGTCGGTGCCCGGCCGCGGCCAGATCTGAATCTGCTGCGAAGTCTCGTCCACGTAGAAGGTACCGGCAAGCATCTGAGAGAGGGCCATCACCTGCGTCAGGGGTATGCCGTTTACAAAGACCATCTCTCGTCGCCGGAGAATGGGTTTCATTGTCTGCGGGTACCCGCTCGAAATAGGGCAGTTCCCGAATCCATATGTCCACGAGTGGGTATAGATCGCACTGTTGTTCGTGCCTTGATACCAGTTTGTAAAGACGTCAGAGCCTGCGACGATCGCCGTACCGAACTGGGCCGCTTGAATCGTGATCGGCGCAGACGTGCCGCGGTAATTTGCCACCACATTCACGTATTCGCGATAGACGCCGGGATTGACAATGACCTTCGTGCCGATGCCTTGTACATTGTTGCGCACCGCAAAGGACGTGCCCGCGCTGACTGTCTTTAACGGTAGGGCTTGAGTTCCGGGATTGCTGTCGGACCCTGCAGTTGCGTCCACATAGATGGTGGCAGGTTCATTCTCGACAACGTTCGCCTGCGCCAAGGCCGGCACGCCGTAGAGCGTTACGGCGGAGCCAGCAACGAGCGCGGCGTAGATCAGTCCCTTACTCACATGATAGGCAGCCTTCTGGTATGTACTTAGATCCACGGACTCCTCCTGCGGGCAGATGACGGCGCGTGACCGCCCTGCCTCAGAGGGCTGGGTGCAGACAGCACACCTGTCGTTTCGATTGATTGGCCTGGATGACTTATGCGCAGAATACGTGTTACTGTCGCAACCCGGCATCGCTGGAAGGTGTGACATCAATACACCATATGGTTGATTACTGCCCGCGGATGAGTGCCGAGAGCGCGAGTCAATCCATGCTTCCCATTCAAAACCTAGAGCTGGCGGGCCACTCAGGCGTTATGTAGCTTGATGTAACTCGGGACCCAGCAAGAGCGGGCGGCGAGATGCCCCTTTAGTTGTAGTTCTAGGTCTATAGAGCGGCGCGCTCTAACAGGCACAACCGTTGAGATCAATTATTTGCCACTCCCGTGTAGGGCAACTCAGTTCATCTACAACGTTTGTAGATGCTGTGGAAGATACGACAGAATTACATGCTGAGGTAAGAATGCGGCAGTTGTGCTCGCATTTTGTTCCAGCAGAGATGCAGTGAGTCGCGATCTGCAATTATTCGGCTAGAACGCTGCTGAATTACCTTGGATTCTCCAAAATCCTCTGCTATCCAGTTATTCATCTTTCCGATCAGGATGGAAACGCTGCTTCCGAGATAGGGTGCAGACCGGCCCTCTAGGCGAAGGACGCGCATTCGCGTCTATGACCCCGAAAGGGGATCTCGCGCCGAGGCATGTCTTGGTAGGCGTGTAAGTACTACCTGCAAATGGAAAATGTTACATGCAGACGTGGCGCGACACTCGCACGGACGGCGGTGCCACGGATATCAGCACGACTTCGCTTTGGAACCTTGAAATCGGGAGCTAGTATGAAGACCAGGATCGGTATCGCCGTACTCTTTGTAGCGGCAACTGCGGTAACAGCACGGAGTTCGTCCGCACAGGCGAACGTATCAGAGAACGAGCCAGCCTCTATTTATGTGGACGCCAGTCAGGGTTCGGATTCAAATCCGGGAACCGTATCTCAACCGCTCAAGACGGTGAGCGCGGGGGAGCAGAAGGCGATGGCTAATGTCGCACAGGGCATTGGCACGCGCGTCATGATCAATCCGGGTATCTACCGGGAGTATGTGAAAGTGACTCCCCGCGGGCGGACGGGCGCTCCTGTCACCTTTCAGGCGACGCAGACGGGGACTGCAATTATTGCCGGCTCGGACGTCATGACTGGATGGGCCGGCAGCGGTAGCGGTGTCTACAGCCACTCATGGCCATATCAGTTTGGCTGCTCCACGCCCAGTGGTCTGCCGTCGGGCACCACATCCATCGCTCTTCGGCAGGAGATGGTCTTTATCAACGGAGCTCTCCTGACCCAGGTACTGTCGCGCTGGGCCATGCAGGCGGGAACATTCTATGTGGATACCGGCAGGAAACAGGTTTATATCTGGCAGGCAAATGGGGCTGATCCCAACCAGTCTACCGTTGAAGTAAGTGCCCGCGTTCATACTATGGACGTCGACTCCGTGCCCAATCTGGTGATTCGAGGTCTTGTGTTTCGCCACGGCGCCCCTTGCATCAACGATGACAGTGTGAATGTCAACAGCAGCAGCAACGTCCTGATCGACAGCTCCGATTTCGAATGGAACAATTTCGGCGGTTTTGGGTTCCATGGCAGCAGCAATCTCACACTTCAAAACTCAGTTGCAGCGCATAACGGCGGCAATGGCCTGCAAAGCTGGAAAAATAAGAACGTCCTCGTCCAATTTGTAGAGAGCGACTATAACAACTGGCGTGGAGCCATGGGTAACATGTATGACTATGGCATGGGCGGCTTCAAGTTCATGATGACGCACGGCGCGACCGTGACGCAGTATTTCGCTTACGATAATCAGGCCCAGGGCCTCTGGTTTGACACCGATAACAAGAACATTACCGTCCAGAACGCCACACTTATTGGCAATAAGGTGGCGAATTTGCAGGTTGAGCTGAATATTGGCCCGGTGTCTGTGGCGAACAGTACGCTCTGCTATGGGGACGTAGGCGTGAACCTGATCAATTCAACCTATCTGACACTCACTGGAAACACGCTGTACGGGAATGGGGGTTCCACCGTACATACCCAACCGCAGTTCTATCTGGAAGGGAAGCAAGGCGGGCGTCACTTCAACGACTGGGAGACGGGCCAGTACTACAACGTGATCTCTTCCAATGTCTCGTTCAGCAACAATGTATTCGAAGACGCCGGGTCCCGTCAGTACGTCTTTGGTACGTATATGATGGGGAGCGACTGGACCCCGTTTGCCAGCACCCTGCGCTCCAACAATAACAGTTGGTATGACGCCGCTACACCGGCCGCCTTCGCTATGCCAGGCAAGCATATGGATCTCGCGGGCTGGAGAGGCGCGACGGGGCAGGACTCAGCTTCGGTGTGGTCTGCGCCCTCCACCGTTGCCAAGATCTGTGCCGTGCCCGCTCCCAGCGTGGCTGATTTCCATCTTTCAGCCGAAGGAAAGAGCTACGCGACATCCCGAGGACAAGCGACGATCGGCCTGACGGTTAAACCCTTGGGAACAAGTACGGTAAGCCTGAAGACCGGTGATCTCCCGAGCGGCGTCACCGCATCAATCGGCGGGTCGGTCACAACCGGCGGGCACCCAACCATCACAGTGAAGGCCTCTCCGAAGGCCGCCTCCCAAATAGTACCTTTGACGGTCTATGCACGAAGTGGGGGGCAGTTGCACACTGTCACCGTCAATGTCGCAATTAATCCCGGGTCGTAGTGTCATGGATGTTGGCCTAGGGCGCATGGAGCGCCCTAGGTTATTTTCTAGTCTCACACCGTCTTAGCTGCATGCATTGATGACCGGTCGCCACAATAGTGGTTCAGAGATATTCCGAGGCGGGATCCAGGTTGAGATACGGTCCGAAACATAGGACGCGTGTTCTCCCGATGCCACAAGCCGCAAGAATAAATGGCTTGGCGCTCGATACTGCGCCCCGCCGCGGCGTCTACCAGCAAAACCCTCCCCATGCTAACCAGGCAAGTGCGTCTTGCACCCGGGTGACCCGGGTGCGCCTTCGCGCGCCAGCAGCCTAGGTGACGAACAGAGGACTGCACGCGCCGGAAATGCTTATCCAAAAGATAAAGCCGCGAATATGTGTAAGTAGGCGCATAGCCAACTCATAGAAGCACTGTCTAGTCTCAGGCCGTGACACTAGGCGGTGCTTGTAGGCAAAGGATTCCCCATTCAGGGGATGGGTGTACTACTTTGTAGGCCTTCCTTGCTCGCCCCGCAGCTTTTAATTTAGGGGGACACCTCACATAAAAACAAAGACACGCTGCATCCCGCGGTTTTCCTGATATTCGCTGAATACCTGTCCAATCTGCTTTATTCCAAACTTTTAGGAGCACGCATGCACTATTACGGCCAGAAACAAGTGCTTTGTTTTCTGCGCAACGTCGCCCGTTCAGGTGCCGCTGTCGCTTGCGCTGGATTGAGCCTGTCCGGATCGCTCGCATTAGGACAGGCCAAGGTCATCGAGAATCAAAAAACCTACATCTACGTGGATGCGCTTCAGGGCAATGATGCGAACCCGGGCACCAATAGGCCTGTCAGGAGTATCGGCGCGGCTGTCAGGTTGGCCAACAGCTATGCCGCACAGAACATCGGCGTGCGCGTGAGGGTGGAGCCTGGCACCTATCGGGAACAGGTGTCGGTGGGGTGGGCCCGATATAACCCGACCCTGACGATCGAGGCAGCACATCCCGGGACGGTCACCATCAGTGGCTCCGACGTGTACCAGAACTGGCAGGCGGCAGGAAAGATTTATCTTCATTCCTTCGCCGGTATTGGCCGCTACACGCCACCCAGCTCCTGGAAACTTGGCAGCATCCATCCCATCATGTTCCGCAAAGAGCTTGTCTTCGTGAATGGCCAACCTCTGACACAGGTCCTGGGGGCCTCACAGCTTCAGCCCGGAACGTTCTACGCCAACGATTCCGCTCAGCAGCTCGAAGTCTTCCCGCCGGATGGTATCGACATGAGGACAGCGTTAGTCGAGGTGGGCGTTCGTCCGCATACGGTGGTTGTCCAAAGCCGCAACAACGTCGTGATTCGCGGTCTGATGCTTGAGCATGCTGTCTCTGTATTCGATGACAACAGCCTCAACGTGAACGGGGGCAGCAACATTCTGATCGATTCGGTCCAGGCAAACTGGAACAACTTCGGTGGTATTCACGTCGGCGGCACGAACAATGTGACGATTCAAAACTCCGTCGCCAACCATAACGGCGGGGTGGGCATGAACGCCACGCGATCCAGGAACGGCCTCTTTCAGTTCAACGAGACTGACTACAACAACTGGCGCGGCGCGCAGGCTGCCTTCTACGACTGGGGCATGGGCGGTTTCAAGTTCTTCACCAGCCACGGCAACACCGTGAAGAATCATTTCTCGTATAACAACATCGGCCAAGGATTGTGGTTCGATACAGATAACCGGGACATCACGGTGGATGGCGCCACGCTCTCCGGCAACTACGTCACGAATTTGCAAGTGGAGTTGAACTACGGTCCTATCTCCATCGCGAACAGCACACTGTGTTATGGACAGACGGGAATCAATCTGATTAACTCCGAGCAGATAGCGTTCAATCAGAACACGCTTTATGGAAATGGCGGCAACGACCGGCACATGAAACCGGCATTCTACCTGGAAGGCAAGCAGGGTGGCAGGCATTTCAACGACTATGAGACGGGCGCGTACCACAACGTCATCTCACAGAAGATCAGCTTGAAGGGAAATGCCTTTATCGATGTCGCGAGTAATCAAGAGGTATTCGATACCTACTTGACTGGAAGCGACTGGGCGCCATTTGCGGATAGCTTCCAGGCCAACGGAAACCGGTACTTCGACCCTCTGAACGCAAAGAGTTTCATCACGCCGAGAGGCAGACTCACCCTCAGCGGATGGCAGGGGCTCACTGGGCAGGAACTGGCGTCTGAGTGGAAGCCGGCTCCTATTCCCAGCGGCTGCAACGCCCCGATTCCGTCGCAGGGCGACTTTGCGGTGCAGGTTGATGCAGCGAGCTATACCGCCACCAAGGGGATCGCAACCATCAAGCTGCACATCAACAATTACAACCTGCGCCAGCCTGTAAGTCTGAGTGTCGCCGGTCTGCCGTCCGCGGTGCAAGCTGCCTTCGGAACAGCCGGTATCCCGGCCGCAACGAGCATTGCCGGGGCGCAAACCTCGCTCACGCTCAGCGCAAAGGCGCATCAAGGCACGGTCCCTGTGGTCATCTTTGCCCGCTCCGGCAATCTTGTTCACACGGTTAACGTGAACGTAGCGTTCAACAACTAATCGCACCGTCGCAGTTCAAAGGATTCAGGAGCATTCGAGTTTGAATGCTCCTGAACTCCCGCGATCCAGACCCCCCGATAAACTCTGCGTGACTCGCCACAACGCAATCCTGTTTGAACTCCCTCGTCCGCCATCTGTGTCGCCCATCCGCCATAGATGGAGCGGGGCGTGCTACTCTCTTCGGTTGTTCTCCCCAATACGCCGCCGCTGCGTTCGGAAGCCGCAGGGGCTTTGGAGTGCTCGCTATGAGATCCACACGCACCTTCCGGAACCGGGCTCTTGCGCTCATGGCGGCATGCGCCGTCTTGACCCTCGCGCCCGCGGCCCTGCAGGCGCAGAGCGCCTCGCCACAGGAGACCCACGGCATCTCGATCGCCAACATGGATCGATCCGTCGCTCCGGGCGATAATTTCTACGAATATGCCAACGGGGCCTGGATCAAGCGCACCGTGATTCCGCCAGACCGTGGAAGCATTGGCGTCTTCACCGGCCTGGCTGATCTGAGCAACAAACGTACCCTCGCGCTTCTGGAAGATGCGGGGAAGGCCAACGCGCCCGCTGGCTCCAGCACGCGCAAGATCGCCGACATTTACGGCTCCTACATGAACGAAGCCGCCATCGAGTCGAAGGGCCTCGCTCCGCTGCGTTCGCATCTCCAGGCAATCGCCGCCATCCGCGACAAGCGGGAGCTGGCTCGCGCCCTGGGCGAGAGCCTCCGCGCCGATGTGGACGCGTTGAACAACACCAACTTCCACACACCTAACCTGTTTGGGCTGTGGGTTGCGCCAGGCTTCAGCGATTCTCAGCACTACGGCGCTTATCTGCTGCAAGGCGGCCTCGGGCTACCCGATCGCGAGTACTATCTCTCGAACAACGCCGATATGCAGGCGATCCGCAGCAAATACCAGGCGCACGTCGCGACCACGCTCAAGCTCGCCGGAGTGACCGACGCCGACGCCCGGGCAACGCGCATTGTCGATCTGGAGCATGCCATCGCGCAAACGCATCTCACCCTGGCCGAGAATGAGGACATTCACAAAGCCAACAATACCTGGAAACAGGGGGACTTTTCCGCCAAAGCGCCGGGACTGAACTGGGCAGAATACTTCGGTGGCGCCGGCCTTTCCAGCCAGTCCAGCTTTATCGTGTGGCAGCCCAGTGCTCTTACAGGCGAGTCTGCGCTGGTGGCTTCCACCCCGCTGGACATATGGAAGGACTGGCTCACCCTCCATCTCATCGATGCGTATGCCGCCGTGTTGCCCAAAGCACTGGCTGAAGAGCACTTCGACTTCTATGGCCGGACCCTCTCCGGCACCCCAGAGCAGCGACCGCGTTGGCAGCGCGGCGTTACGCTTGTCAACGGTCTGCTGGGCGATGACGTGGGCAAGCTATACGCGCAGCGCTACTTTCCGCCCGAGGACAAGGCCGAAGCGCAGGCCATGGTGGCGAACATCATCGCGGCCTTTCAGCAGCGGATCAAGGCGCTTCCCTGGATGGCGCCCGCGACCAAAGCCGAGGCGGAGGCGAAGCTCTCCACCCTGTACGTAGGTATCGGCTATCCGGAGACCTGGCACGACTACTCGGCCTATGAGGTGAAGGCCGACGACCTGTTCGGCAATGTGTGGCGAGGCAGTCTGTTTCACTATCACTGGAACGTTGGCCGCCTGGGCAGTGCGGTCGATCGCAAAGAATGGTCGATGACGCCGCAGACAGTCAACGCCGTAAACCTGCCACTGCAGAATGCGCTGAATTTTCCGGCCGCCATCCTGCAACCGCCGTTCTTCGATCCGAAGGCTCCCGCGGCTGCGAACTATGGCGCTATTGGCTCGGTCATCGGACATGAGATCAGCCACACATTCGATACCGAGGGCAGCGCCTTCGACTCCGAGGGACGGGTGCGTAACTGGTGGACATCGGCCGACCTGGCACACTTCGAGACTGCTACTGCAAAGCTGGCTGCGCAGTATGACACCTACAAGCCGTTCCCGGATCTCGCCGTCAACGGAAGACAGACCTTGGGGGAGAATATCGCGGATGTAGCCGGAATCTCCGCGGCCTATGACGGCTATCGCGCCTCACTGAAAGGGACGACCGCCCCGGTTCAGGACGGTTTCTCCGGCGATCAGCAGTTCTTTATCGCCTTCGGGCAAAACTGGGGATCGAAGACGCGGGACGCTGCGCTGCGCCAGCAGGTAATGACAGACCCGCACGCACCGGCGCAGTACCGCGCAGACACCGTCCGCAACATAGACGCATGGTACGGAGCCTTCCCCGTTAAGCCGGACGAGACGTTATATCTCACCCCGCCGGAACGCGTGCGCATCTGGTAGATGCCGGAAGGGCTGTCGTTCCTCGCACGATCCGCGGACGTGCACGGATCTCCTGCGGAAATGGGTGACATCGTGAAGGTGGAAGTGCTGTACTTCGCAGGTTGTCCGAACCACGAGCCAACCATGCAATTGGTCCGTGACACACTGCGGCAGGAAGGTGTTCTCGCGGACGTGCTGGAGATCAAAGTCGGAACGGCTGAAGAGGCCCGGACGCTCGGCTTCCTGGGCTCGCCCACCGTCCGTATCGATGGCACGGATGTGGAGCCGGAAGCGCGTAAGGCCCAGGCTTTCGGCCTGGGATGCCGCACCTACCTGGAGGGAGAACAACGAACTGGCACGCCTTCCTCGGAGCTTATTCGCCGCGCTATTCATGCGGTCCGGGAGCAAGACGGGAGCCAGCCTCTGCCGGATTGACATCTGCACGATTCTACCCAGCGCTCCCCGTACTCGCCTCGGACTTCTCAAAGAACTCTACTTGCAGGCAGACCCGCAGATCAACGGGACGGTCTTGCGTACGAGCAGATGATGCCAGAGCGCAAACGGCGGCACACATCACAGTCCTGACCAGTGCATGGTTGAAGGGCTGGAGCATTTCTCCCGTTGCGGTGGTGGCGCGCAGAACATCCTGCGCACCCCTCTGGCATGCACCTGCGGTACACCTGCTTGAAGCAGGCTCAGCCTACGCTTGTTTTGGCTTGTCGAAGTTAAACATCCAGTTGATGCCGAACTGATCTGTGAGCATTCCAAAGTGAGCGCCCCAGAACGTATCCTGCGCAGGCATCATGGCATTGCCGTTTTTCCCAAGTGCCGCGAACAGGCGATCGACTTCCTCGGAACCGTCGCAGTTGACGCTGACGGAGAAGTTGTTGCCCTGCTGAAGGGGCATTCCGGGCGGGCAGTCGGACGCCATCAAAACCGCGGAACCCTTTGTCAGTCTCGCGTGCATGACTTTGTCCTTTGCTTCCTCCGGGAAGTTGAACTGATCTTTCGGCGCTTGGGAGAACGGCATGATCTGCAGCTCTGCCCCAAGACACTCTGCATAGAAGGTCATGGCCTCGCGACAGTTTCCGTTGAAGTTCAGGTAGGGTGTCATTTCTTTCATGATTGGCTCCGTTTTCAGTGGTTGATTTTCATACAAAATTGCAAACTCAAATTGCGGCCGATGGCGCGATGCAAAGATGGGCGGTCCTCCGGCGCGATCAATCCGCTAGTGGCGTTTTCGTTGGTTTAATTGGGATCTGTACGTTCCCCCAATGGCTGCGTCGCGATGCGAGCTAAGTCGTTCCTATCTAAGTCGTTTCTATCAAGGATGGCTTTCTGCGCGAATAAAGGCGCAAAGTACGCGCGGAATCTCCACGCAAGCACCAGCCATAGGATCGTTGCGAAAATGCCCGGTTGCGCACCGCTTGGTTGCATCGTCAGATGGTAGACCAGGATATTGACGAGTATTGGTCCAAGTAAGGTCAGCGCCAGGGGTACGAAGCGATCAATCAGCAGGAGAGCGCCCGCGAGCAACTGGACTCCCGCTACGAAGAGATCATAATGAGACTGGACGAGAGCGCCGATGAAGGCGCCAGCGACGCCGTTGGGCAGGGACCCGTGAAGGAAGTGGAGAAACCCGTTCAGCCCGAATACGAAAAATATCAGCCCAAGTAGGATTCGCGCGATGACTGCGACTATCTTCATTCGAGTTGGCTCCGTTCGATGAGTTGGGCATTTACGAGCTTTGTAGCTCAAGCTCAGCCGTCGGGCGGCCTAGTTCCGCAGAGGAATGAGTGCGCGCAGCCGGTCGTCGCGCAGAAAAATACCTGTCCAGACCAGCACGCCCATATAAATTGGGAACAATGCGTGGCTGACGAAGGGATCGCCGATGCGCAGGTGGGTAGCGACGGCGCCGCCCAGATAGCCCGTAAGCAGGAGCGCGCCGAGCACCGACGTGCGCGGGATGGCGTAGATGGCAGTACAAGCCAGCAATACGATTCCCAGAACGATTGAGAGACTGATGGGCCAGCCCAGATGAGCGAATGCCTCCACGACAGGAGGCGGTTTCACGAATTTCATGACGGCATCCAAGGCCAGGAATGCTACGATCAGTGCGCTCAGGACGCGTCCGGTCCAGAGTCCCTTATTCGAGACCGGCGTGATGAGAGTCTCCCCTTGCATGAATCTATCCTCCAATGTTTAAACGCTCTTCTGGGGTGGGCAACTTCGCCGCGCTGCTGACCAGATCAGCCGCCTGCTATAGCCCCAATGATGAGAAGAGACTCCGCGCCCGACGCCACCGCGTCGGGCAGTGGAGCGTTCGGCGGCTCATGGGAGAGATCATGCTCGCAGGCGAAGAAGCGCAGGAATGGCCGGCGCTGTCGCGTGACATGATCGCGAATCGTCCCGCAGAGCATGGGATACCGCACTTCGAGCGCGTCAAGTACCGAGGCGTGCGTGACCACGCCCTCGACATCGAGCTTCACCTCGCCGTTGACGTGCGCCAGCGTCCGCAGATGGGCCGGGAGTTCGACCCGGATGATATTTTCGCTCATGACAGCGTCTGGACCTCGACGGAAAGCACGGCGGGAAGATCACGCACGATGGGCGCCCAGCTATCCCCGGCGTCCGCCGATGCGTACACCTGCCCGCCGGTGGTACCGAAGTACACACCGCATGTGTCGAGCGTGTCGACCCCCATCGCGTCGCGCAACACGTTCACGTAACAGTCGCTTTGCGGCAGGCCTTTGGTGAGCGGCTCCCACTCGTTTCCGCCGGTGCGGCTGCGGTAGACGCGCAGCTTTCCCTCGAGCGGATAGTGCTCCGAGTCGCTCTTGATGGGAACGACATAGATAGTGTCCGGCTCGTGCGCGTGCACGTCGATGGCGAAGCCGAAGTCAGTCGGCAGATTTCCGCTGACCTCCTGCCACAACTCGCCGCCATTGTCGCTCCGCATGACGTCCCAATGCTTCTGCATGAACAGCACACCCGGACGCGACCGGTGCATCGCAATGTGATGAACACAGTGGCCGACCTCGGCGTTCGGGTCCGGAATATATTGCGACCTGAGTCCCTGGTTGATCGGCTGCCACGTCTTGCCGGCGTCGTCGGTGCGGAAGGCCCCCGCAGCCGAGATGGCGATATAGATCCGGTCAGGATTGGTCGGGTCTTCGATGATCGTGTGCAGGCACATTCCTCCGGCGCCCGGCTGCCAGTGCGGCCCGGAGCCGTGGCCGCGCAGTCCGGAGAGCTCCAGCCAGCTCTTGCCGCCGTCGGTTGAGCGGAACAAGGCCGCATCCTCCACGCCGGCGTACACGGTATCCAGGTCGGTCAGCGACGGCTCAAGGTGCCAGACACGCTTGAACTCCCAGGGATGGGGCGTCCCGTCGTACCACTGGTGCGTGCCGGGGACGCCGTCGTACACGAACTTGTTGTCCACCGGCTCCCACGTCTTACCGCCATCATTGGAGCGCTGGATCACCTGCCCGGACCAGCCGCTCGACTGCGACGCATACAGCCGTTCCGGATCAACCGGCGATCCCTTGACGTGATAGATCTCCCAACCCGCGAAATGAGGGCCGCTCACCTCCCACTTGTCGCGCTTTCCGTCGGACGTCAGGACGAACGCGCCCTTTCGTGTGCCCACCAGTACCCGTACCTTGCTCATGCTTCACTCCTTCTCAAGTTCGCGCCATCGTGCGCAGATCGTTCCCTCATAACGGCTGCCCGTAACCAGCCCGCCTGCCTATCCAGTCCTGCTCTATAGTCGATCCGGCTGCCCCGAGATCGACATCCCGGCAAAAAAAATTATCCGTCGCCTCTGTGCCGATCAGCACAATCGGTTCGATCCCTCTGCAACCCGGAACACCGATGCCTGACGCCGGTTTCGCATCGAGTGTGATCAATGATTCACGCCAGTGTCCCCAAACCGGGGCAGCAGCGGACTCAAATCCCGTTCTCTCCATCGCCGGCGGACTTCCATGAGGACTTGCTCTCGATTCTTCGCCATCTCCGCGATCAGCGCGCAGGGTGCCCCCGTCTCCTCGTGGCGCGTTCCCCAAATCAGCAGTTCCAGAAGCACCGGCGCCAGATCAATCCCTTTTTCCGTCAGCCGGTAGTGCACCCTCCGTCCGTCGGTTTCGCCCAACTCCGCCGTAATGATGCCTGCCGCCTCAAGCCTCTGCAGACGGTCCGCAAGGATATTCGAGGCGATCCCTTCGCCCGAGCCCCGGAACTCTTTTAAGGTCCTGAACCCGCGCACCGCCATCGCGGATGATCAACAGCGACCAGCCGCCGGCGAATGAGTATTCGCCGGCGGCCTGGGTGCAACTCCGGCACCGTCTGTTAATTGGCCTCGCTTACAAAGACAGCCGTCGTCAGCGCAGGAACGCTAGCGGCACCGCTCTTGCTGTTGAAGCTCGATTGGCGTGTCGCAGGGTCGCTGGAACTCTGCTGCACTGGATGCAGGTGAAGCTTCAGCCCTTGTAACCGCGCATCGGTGAAAGTCACCGCCGCGTTGGTCGCATTGAACACTACGACCACGTGCTTATAACTTCCATAGTTGCGGCTATTGGCATCCAGCTTCATCACGATCAGCCCCGGCGTCTGGGTCTGTCCGGTGTTGAGGAAGGACAGGTTCTGCTGCACCTCGGCGAAGGTGCGCATGCGGAAGAGATCAGTGCTATAACGGATCGCCAGCAGGTCTTGGAAGGCCTGACCACTGTAGGCGATATTCGCGGGCTGCGGACTATAGCTCGCGTTCGCAAGCAATGGCTGCATGATGCTCCATTGGTTCTGGTTCTGGCTGGCCAGCGGCAGACCGATGCCCCAGTTTGCGCCCTGTCCGCTCCAGTCGATCTTGTTGAACCAGTCGCCGGAATCGTAGCTGTTCTGGTCCATATCCTTGGAGCGCAGCAGGTCATCGCCTGCCTGGAAGAAGGGAACCCCTTCGCCCAGAAGGACCAGGCTCATCCCCATCACCTGCCGCCGAGCGCGCGTGGCAATGGAGTCGGTGTAGCTCGACTTGAGCTGCACCGCGTCGAAGAGATCCTGGTTGTCGTGCACCGAACAGTAGTTGACCGCTTCGATGGGGGAGGCGGTGTAGCCCGTGGGCTGCCCGTTATAGTCCACGTGTGCGCCGGTGACGGTCGTTCCTGTGCGATCGGTGAAGGTAAAATCGCGCAGGTCGCCGGTAAGTCCGACGCGGATCCAATCCGCATACTGCAGCAGCGTATTGAGTTGGTCGGTTTGCCCGGTATTCGAACTGGTATATGCGCTGGGATCTGTCGCCAGACCGGTGGCAAATCCCTGCACACGCTCGTCGGTAAAGGGGCTGCCGCCGCGAATACCGTCCCGGATGCGGTCATTGAAGCTGCCAATCCCATAGCCGTAGAGGTTCACCTGGTCGGCATTTACGCCGATCTGGTTGTTCGCCGTGTCGCCGAAGTTGAAACCCTCGCCGTAGAGATAGATCTTCGAGCCGTCCACGCCATCTCTATCCGGCGTCAGTGCACGCAGCGCCTGCTGGATGTGCTGCATGTTGTAGACGAAGTGGAAGCTCATGATGTCGACGCGGAAGCCGTCGATCTTGTACTCGCGTGCATTCAGCACCAGAGTGTCGATCATGAGCTTCTCCATCATGCGATGTTCGCTCGCGGTATCCGGACAGCAGGAGCCTGACTCTGGCGCGCCATTTGTATCCAGCCGGTGATAGTAGCCCGGCACCACCTCGTCGAGATTCGAATTCGGCGATTCACCGGCGGCGCTGGTGTGGTTGAAGACCACATCCTGAATCACCCGCAGACCCGATTGATGCAGCCCTTCGACCATGGTGCGATACTCCCGCACCCGGTTGTCCGGATTGATCGCGTAGCTGCCCTCCGGCGTCATGTAGTGCACCGGATCGTAGCCCCAGTTGTAGGCGTCCTTGCTCTGGATTGCCGTCACGGCAGCCTGTTGCTGGTCGCTATCAGGTGGATATTGCGAGAGGTCGCCGGTCGTCTGCCAGGTCGTCTTGTCTTCGTTGATGCTGGCGAAATGGAAGCTGGGCAGGAGGTGTACAGCCTTGAGGCCCGACTGCGCGAGGCTCTGCAGGTGCTGCATACCGTTGGAATGGAAGTCGGCGAAGGCGTCGTACATGCCGCGATCCTGAGCCGGTACCGTCCGATCGCCGATGCTGAAATCCCGGATGTGCAACTCGTAAATGCTGAGGTCGTTCAGGCTGCGCAGCGCGGGTGAGGGAACACGGTTCCATCCCGCAGGTTTGGTGTCGTCGGAACCGAGATCCGTAATCCGGCTCTTGGCGCCGTTGATGGCAATGTCGATCGAATACGGGTCGCTGGTCACATTCGTGTCCACCGCCAGATCGGCTGGCACATAGACGCTCACCGCGTAAAGGTAATACTTACCCGACCAGTCATTGTCCCCGCGCGCCACCCAGACCCCGTTATGCTCACGCATCGGGATCGTCTTGACCGGCGCCGTATCGGTCGCGTGATCGAACAGTTCCAGTGAAACGCTATGGGCGGTGGGAGCCCACAGCTTGAGCTTCACGGCTCCGGAATCCTCATCGTCCCAGTCGTACCAGTCATGTTCACTGTCACGCCGGAGGACCACGCCAAGCTTGCCGCGATAGTAGTAGAGGTCATCGAGGACACCCGCCGTCTGCAGCCCGGTGGCGTACTTCAATGTGCCGTCCTGGGCCAACACGGAGAGTGCCACCTGGCCTTTGAGCGCCTGCTTGAGGGTGGAGAGTTGCACGTTCGGCGCAACCGTCAACACCGCGTAGCCTGCCAACTGCGGATAGCGCGTCAACTCATCTGCGGTGAGCGATCCGCCCGCCTGCAGTGGGATCTGGGTTCCACCGGTGACGCCGGTATTCGTGATCTGCAAGCCACCGTTCGGGCTTGCATTGATCGCGTAGGTGTTGCCCGATTGCAGGTACGCGGGCTGAATGGCGATGCGGCTGCGGTCCATCCAGTAGGCCTGCTGTTTGCTGAAGACAGCGTTGAGCAGTTGCGCGGCGGTCGGCTGTGTCGTGTATACGGTCGCGTCCCCGGAGATGACCCAGGCTTCCTTGAACTGGTCGATCTGCAGGTGCTGGTCGGGGCCCGGATCCTTCACGTTGGTGGCGCAGTTATGAATGATGAAGCCAAGCTGCCCGCCATTCAGCGACGGATTCACGCCTACGTCGTAGTACGCGCCATAGTCGTCGTAGCCGGCGACGTAGTCATCGGTATTGCAGAAATCTCCCGTAGGATCGGTGGTGGCAAAGAAGGGATAGAGAATCCAACCGGCATAGTCGCCATCCGGCCGGTAGTAGTGGATGCGCGCATGTCCGGCTGGAATCGCCGGGTCGCCGCCGGTGGGCAGCGGCGGTTGCGTCGTGCGCAGTCCAAACTCGCCGGAGATCTGCCAATATTCATTTCCCTGGGTGGCCGGATCCACGATCTCGTTCGGCCCCGGATCCTTGAGATTTCCCTGATGGATGATGATGCCGACGTTCTGCGCATTCGCGATGACCCCTACATCGAAATACGCGCCGAAGCTGTCTTTACCGGTTACTTGAACGGGGCCGCCGTTGAAGTTGCCCTGGTCTTCAGTCGTGTCACTGAACGCATACAGCGTCCAACCGGTGTAGTTGTTGTCCGGATTGAAGTAGTGAACACGGATGTGAACTGCCGGAATCGGCGGATCGTTCTGGGCTAGCACACCCGGGGTGAGACCGATGCTCACGAGCAGCAGGCACAAAAGCCAGCGCGCAACGGTGCGCAGACGCATTGAATGCTTTCGGGAAATCTCAAAGATCATTTGGCCGCTCCATAGTGTTTACCGCAGGCAATCGTGCGTGATGCCACTCTGAATTGTGTGGAATTCCGAACCCGGCGTACGCCCGGTCTCGACAGCGCCGCGAGTGTAATTGTGCCCGGCCAGCGTTGTCTACGGCGAATATCGGGCTACCGCATGGTCTGATGGGCTCCTCACTCAAGGCGAGGGGTCCTGCAGACGTCCCATAACAGGGTCGCGAACGAGCCCTGTCCAGACAGGAATGGCCGGTCACCTGCGCGCGCGAACAGAGTGCCGCGGTCAGATGTAGTTGGAGATCTCGATAAGGTTCTTGTCCGGATCGCGCAGGTAGATCGAGCGAAGCTTGCCCGCCGCTCCCGTGCGTTCCACCGGACCTTCCTCCACATGAACCCTCAACTCAGTCAGATAGCTCGTGACGTCATCCAGTGGCGTTGTGGTGATAAAGCACAAGTCGCAGGAGCCAGGCGTGGGATGAGCGGCTTTGGGATTGGCCTCATGGCCGCGCTGATGGATATCGATCTGCTGCTCGCCAAACGTCAAAGCCTTGTGGCCCTGGACGGTGATGAGATCCATGCCGAGAACTTCGGTATAGAAGTCGGTCGTGGCGTCAATGTTGTTAACGGAGAGAACGAAGTGGTCGAGGTAATCGAGCGAAAAGGCCATATGGATTGCATCGGATTATGCGCCACCAGCAACGTCTTGAACAAGCGATCGTGTGAACGAGGTCCTTGTTTGGAGGTGTCAGTGATTGCGCAGCGAAGGTCCAACACGGCCGTCCAGGAAGGTCATGCGACCGGGCGCGCTGAAGTACGGAGCCGGGAATACTATGGATGCCAGATGAGCGTCCGCAAAATCGTCCATATCGATATGGACGCCTTTTATGCTTCCGTCGAACAGCGGGACGATCCACAACTGCGCGGCAAGCCCATCGTTGTCGCCTGGCGGAGCAACCGTTCCGTAGTTTGTGCCGCTTCGTATGAAGCAAGAAGCTTCGGCGTTCGTTCGGCCATGCCGGCGACTCGTGCGGAACGCTTGTGTCCCCATGCGATCTTCATTCCACCGGATTTCATACGCTACCGGGCTGTCTCGCATACGGTACGCGAGATATTCAAGCGGCATACAGACCTGGTGGAGCCGCTGTCGCTGGACGAGGCGTATCTCGACGTTACCGAGAACAGGACTGGCTTACCGACCACCACGCGTGTTGCGCGCGCCATCCGTGAGCAAATTCGCGAGGAAGTAAACCTGACAGCCTCCGCGGGCGTGGCGCCGAACAAGTTCCTGGCAAAGGTCGCATCTGACTGGCGCAAGCCGGATGGACTCTTCGTGATCCAACCGGAAGACGTGGATAGATTTCTACCGCCATTGCCGATTGGACGTCTTCCTGGCGTCGGTAAGGTGACAGAACAGAGGCTTGAAACGCTGGGCGTCCACACGGTGGGGGACCTGCGAGGTTTGGATCGGGAGACACTTCGAAGTCAATTCGGCCGCTATGGTCTACGTCTTTACGAGCTAGCTCGAGGGATCGACCACAGCGAAGTTGTTTCAGATAGGCCGACGCAATCCATCTCCGCCGAAGATACATTTGAACGTGACGTGACCCTGGCGGAAACGGAACCAGTGATCCTCCGTCTCGCGGAAAAAGTTTGGTTGGCTTCACGCAAGGAATCGCGCATTGCGCGTACCGTAGTCCTCAAGCTGAAGACAAGCGACTTCAATCTTCTTACGCGTAGCCATACTCCGTTCTCTCCTCCCTCTTCCTGGGAGGAGTTGACCAATATCGCCTTGTCACTGCGAGAGAGAGTGGACTTGGGTCCGCAGCGGCGATTTCGCCTGGTCGGCGTTGGCCTGAGCAATTTTCGCGAAACGGAAGATACGCCTGCACAGCCATTTCTTTTCGGCTAACGAAGGGAAATACCTGCTTGCCGTCCAGCAAAGTTGCAAAATCGCAGGTGCACATGCAAGCTGATACCCATGCCGGAGCTGCCGGATATCGCTGCCTACATCAGTGCGCTGGAAACGCGCATCCTCGGTCAGCCGCTTGAGCATGTGCGACTGGCGAGCGCTTTTCTGCTTCGAACCGCACAACCCCCAGTCACGCATGTAGAGGGCCATATCGTGCGCGAGTTGCAGCGCATCGGCAAGCGCATCGCTCTCGGATTCGATAACGATCTCTGGCTGGTGTTTCACCTGATGATTGCGGGCCGGCTGCACTGGCGTCCGGCAGGAGCAAAGCTGGCAGGCCGCAATAATCTGGCAGCCTTCGACTTTCCCAACGGTTCTCTTGTTCTCACCGAGGCTGGCACCAAGCGCCGCGCCTCGTTGCACGTCTTCAGCAGCGAGGAGGACTTGCGCTCTGTCGATCCCGGCGGCATTGACGTCTTCTCCAGTGACCTCCACGCATTCCGCGCTGCACTTACCGCTGAAAATCGTACGCTCAAAAGGGCTCTTACCGACCCGCGCATCGTGAGCGGCATTGGCAATGCGTATTCGGATGAGATTCTTCACGCTGCGCAACTGTCTCCCATCACGCTCACACACAAGCTGGAGCCACACGAATGGGAAAGGCTGTTCGCGGCGACGCGCGACACTCTTCAGCTTTGGATTGACCGGCTGCTAACTGAAGCGGACGCCGGGTTTCCTGAAAAGGTCACCGCGTTTCGCAAAGACATGGTGGTGCATGGGCGCTACGGAGAGGCTTGTCCTCGATGCGGTGAAAAGATTCAGCGCATTCGTTACGCCGACAACGAAACGAACTACTGTGCACGATGCCAGACGGGCGGAAAGGTCCTGGCGGATCGCAGTTTGTCACGGCTTCTGGGGTCTGACTGGCCGCGTACGCTGGATGAATTGGAAGCTCTCAAACGGCGCTAAATCCGAAAGACCAACGTCTATTGCCAAATTTTATAAGCTCTTCTTCTCCTATGCGTTGGAATAAATCATGCACTGAAACAGGGGCGAAGCCAGGTTGACAGGGATGGTGGCTGGCAGGCGAATATAAGGCGAAGATATGCCTTCCGCCTTTGCTCTCCGCACGCAAATCGAAGTTGCCTTAGCAGGCCGAATTCCCTCGGCGCTGACCCCGCAGCCAGCAATCCTTCGAGCAGTGACGCCCACGGGCATTGGCGCCATAGACGAACTTCTCCAAGGCGGTTTGCCGTTGGGAGCGATTACCGAAGTGGTCGGTGCGGAGTGCTCTGGACGCACGGGGTTGGCACTCTCCTTCATTGCCCAGATCACGAAAGCGGCCAAGGTATGCGCGTGGATCGATGTCTCGGATACTTTGCACCCGGAATCGGCTGCTGCCGCGGGAGTGGATCTGCCACGGCTTCTCTGGGTACGCTGCGGAGTCTCCTCAACCAGCCCGCAACACTCCATGCAGAGCAGCTTTGCGCTTCCTGACAAGTACCTCATTCCGCCTCCGATCAAGAGAGGTCTCCATGGTGGTGGATTCGGACCACATCCGCGCAATGAAGTGAAAGGACTCTCCGACGCCGTGAGTGGCTTGCTGCGACCCGAGACCATCGCTCCCCGATGTGCGGAACCTCAACGCAGAGTGCTTCAGGAAAGAGAGGTCTTCGAGCCACATCGGCTGCTTCTTCCAAAGAAAATCGGAAGACAAACCTCTTCCGGTAAACCCTGGTCGCGACTCGATCAGGCATTGCGCGTAGCCGACCTGCTCCTGCAAGCCGGTGGCTTCAGCGCAATTGTTCTGGACATGGGCAGCATTGCCCCGGACTATGCTTCAAGGGTCCCGCTGAGCACATGGTTCCGCTACCGCGCCGCCGCGGAACGTACCCACGCCAGCATTCTTCTGCTGACCCAACATCCATGTTCCAAAAGTAGCGCCGCCCTGGTGCTTCGTCTCCAACCCGGGGACGCGCTCCAGGACGAGGTGACGGTATTTACGGGGATCGAACATCGCGTCGAAGTCGTACGCCAGCGATTTGCGCAGGGTCCAGCGAATGTCGTGTCACTGCGGAAACCACCTCAACGCGAGAACGCTGCAAGTTGGCAAAGCCGAACAACCTGGGCAGGCCAGCGATGACAAAGAGAGCGGAGCTGTATGCCTGCCTGTATGCGAAGGAGTTTCCGGCGCAGGCACTCTTGCGTCTGCGGCCTGAGTTTGGCAATCAACCCTTTGCTGTGATGGAAGGCGAACCGCCTTTGCAATACGTGTGCTCGCTCAATGCGAAGGCCCGCACGTCAGGTGCAGAGAGAGGTATGACAAAGGTGGAGATGGATACACTTCCCTCGGTCAAGCTGTTGCCACGCTCGGCAAACGATGAGATTGCCGCGAAGGCCGTGCTGCTCGAATGCGCCGGCATATTCTCTCCGCGTGTGGAAGACCGGAGTAGCGAAAACACCTTTCTGTGCGTTATCGACATAGCGGGAACGGAGAAGCTGCTGGGCTCGCCGGATACGCTGGCACAAAATCTCCTGAACCGCGTTCGCGCCCTCGGAATTACCGCCTGTGTTGCTGTGAGCAGCAGCTTTCACGCAGCGATCTGTCTTGCAAAGGATATGCAAGCTAAGGTGGCCGTTGTTCCTGATGGGGACGAGAGCATAGCTCTCGCGCCACTATCGCTCGGGGTGCTCGATCTCTCGGAGGAGCAGGCAGAGACGTTTTCCTTGTGGGGGATTCGCACGCTCGGAATGTTGGCAGATCTGCCGGAAAAAGAATTGATTGCGCGGATGGGACAAGAAGGCAAGCGCTTGCGCCAGTTAGCCCGCGGAGAACTGCCGCATCCCTTCTTGCCGGTGGAACCTGCCTTCACTCTCGAAGAACGAATGGAGCTCGATTCGCCGGTCGAATTGCTGGATTCGCTGCTGTTCGTCTTAGGCGTGATGCTGGAACAGCTCATCCTCCGCGCAACCGCGCGAGCGCGCGCACTCGCTTCCGTCACCCTCACCCTCGCGCTGGAAGCTGGAGCATTGCATACTCGCACCGTCCGGCCCGCATTGCCGGTAAATGATAAGCAACTCTGGATCAAGCTGCTGCACCTTGATCTTGAAGCGCATCCGCCACATGCAGCCATCCTGGCGCTGACTCTCAGCGCAGAGCCCGGCAGCATGAGCAAAGTGCAACTCGGCCTGTTTTCTCCGCAACTGCCCGAACCGGCGCGGCTCGATGTAACGCTGGCGCGAATTCAGGCGATTGTTGGCGAGAATTGCGTTGGCCGGCCGGTCCTGAAAGACACGCATCAACCGGATGGCTTCCGCATGGAACGGTTCCTCGTTCCGGCCACTCCACCCATAGAAGTTGCTTCCGCCCAGCCGCGCTCTGCTATACGACAGCTTCGTCCGGCTGAAAGCATCATTGTGACTCTGCGCGAGCAGCGGCCGGAGACCTTCTTCTTCAGTGAAAAACGATATGCCGTGGAACGAGCCTATGGCCCATGGCTGACAGGGGGTGATTGGTGGAATGCAACGCTGTGGGGCCGTGAGCAGTGGGATCTGGTCGCACGTGCTCAGGATGGAACTCTCCTATGCTGCTGCCTGGTCTGCGACCTGATACAGAACTGCTGGCAGGTGGCAGCCCTCTATGACTGAACGGTATGTGGAATTGCACGCGGCGAGTGCATTCAGCTTTCTTGAGGGCGCCTCCCAGCCGGAAGAGTTGATCAAACGCGCAGTGGAACTGGAGATGCCGGCCATGGCATTGCTGGATCGCAACGGCGTCTACGGTTCAGCTCGCTTCCACACCAGCGCCAGGAGAAACGACATTCGCGCGCACATTGGAGCGGAGATTGCCGTTTCGACCCTCGGTCCTCGTCTCGCGCCATCTGCATGGCTTCCCCATCAGCACACTCCAGAGCCTGCGCGCTTGCCGTTGCTCTGCGAATCTCGCCTCGGCTATCAGAACCTGTGCCAGCTCGTGACGCAGTTCAAGATGCGGGAGAAGACCAAGGGCGAAGGCGCCGCTACTGTAGAGGATATGCAGCAATACGCGTCTGGTTTGGTCTGCCTGACCGGTGGAGATGAAGGACCTTTGGCTGTTGCATTAGCGAACGGGGGCGAGGAAGCCGGCCGGGAAATCGTGGCGCAGTTGGTCAGGATCTTCGGCCGCGAACATGTCTACGTAGAATTGCAACGCCACTACGAACGAGAGGAAGAGTGGCGAAATCAGGCTGCGATGCGGATTGCTCGTTCTCTGAAGCTGCCCCTGCTTGCGACAAACGGTGTCCGCTATGCCAACGCCTATGACCGGGAGGTTCTGGACCTCTTTACGGCGGTGCGCCATCACACCGACCTGGATCATGCAGGCCGCCTGCTCGCGCTGAATAGCCAGCGCCATGTACGCCCTGCACATGAGATGGCGCGCCTCTTTCGTGACATACCTGGAGCAGCGGAGGAGACGATAGAGCTCTCCTCGCGCCTCGGATTCGAGCTAAGCGATCTTGGATATGAGTTTCCGCGCTATCCGGTGCCGGATGGCGAGACGATGGATAGTTTCCTGCGAAAGCGGGTAGTGGAGGGAGTCCAGCGACGCTACGGACCTAAGAACGATCGGGATCTGCTGGAGCGAGCGAAGCAGCAGGTCGAACATGAACTCGCGCTCATAGCAAAGCTGGGCTTTGCCGGATACTTTCTTATCGTTTGGGACATAATCAATTTCTGCAAACGTAAAGACATTCTGATTCAAGGCCGTGGCAGCGCGGCGAACTCCGCCGTCTGCTATGCGCTCGAAATCACGGCCATCGATCCGGTTGGCATGGAGCTTCTCTTCGAGCGCTTCCTGAGCGAGAGCCGGGGAGAGTGGCCGGACATCGATCTCGATCTGCCTTCTGAAGAGAAACGCGAGCAGGCCATTCAATACGTTTATCAGCGTTATGGTGAATTGGGCGCAGCCATGACCGCGAACGTCATCACGTATCGCGGCAAATCCGCTGCGCGTGAGGTTGGCAAAGCCCTCGGCTTCGATCAGGAATCGCTGGGCCGGCTGTCAAGCCTCGTAAGCCACTGGGAGTGGCGCGGCAAAACCGACACGATGGCGCACTCCTTCCACAATGCCGGTTTTGATCTGCAGCATCCGCGCATCGCCAAATATCTTGAGCTGTGCATGCGCATTCAGGACCTGCCGCGGCATCTCGGCCAGCACTCGGGCGGCATGGTCATCTGTCAGGGACAATTGAACTGTGTCGTGCCATTGGAACGTGCTTCGATGCCGGGTCGTACGGTCGTCCAGTGGGATAAGGAAGACTGTGCCGACCTCAGAATTATCAAGGTGGACCTGCTTGGTCTGGGCATGATGGCCGTGATGAAGGACTGTCTGGAGCTGATTCCTCAGCACTATGGCGATCCGGTCGATTTAGCTCAGTTGCCGGAAGATGACGAGGTCTATCGAATCCTCCAACGCGCCGATACGGTAGGCATGTTCCAGATAGAGAGCCGTGCGCAGATGGCCTCCTTGCCGCGGAACAACCCCAAAAAGTTTTACGACCTCGTCGTGCAGGTGGCGATTATCCGCCCCGGCCCTATCGTGGGCAAGATGATGCATCCCTACATGCGACGCCGGCAGGGAAGAGAAGAGGTCACATATCCGCATCCCTCTCTGGAACCGGTATTGAAACGCACTCTGGGCGTCCCGCTCTTTCAGGAACAGTTGCTCCGTATTGCCATGACGGTCGCCAACTTCTCCGGCGCGGAGGCGGAGGAGTTGCGCCGCGCCGTGGGGATGCGCCGCTCCTGGGAGCGCATGAAGAATCTTGAGGGAAAGCTCCGAGCCGGTATGACGGCCAACGGCATCGATGCGGCAATTCAAGAGAACATAGTCCAGAACATCAGCTCTTTTGCGCTGTACGGTTTTCCGGAATCACATGCCGCGAGCTTCGCGCTGATCGCCTATGCGTCGGCTTATTTCAAAGTGAAATACCTGGCCGCGTTCACGTGCGCCATCCTCAACAATCAGCCGATGGGATTTTACTCGCCTGCTGTGCTGGTAAAAGATGCGCAGCGGCATGGGCTTCGTGTGAAACCCATCGACGTTCAAGTATCCGATTGGGCCTGCACGGTCGAGCATGAAAATGATGGCAGCCTTTCCTTGAGGATGGGATTGGGCTATGCGAAGAGCCTACGGAAACAATCCGCGGAAGCGCTTGCGGCATCCCGCGTTCATGAGGGGCCATTCCGTTCCGCAGAGGACCTTGCCTTACGCGTTCCTTCACTCAACCGGAAAGAACTCACGCTGTTAGCCCGCATTGGCGCTCTGAACAAACTCGATGGAATCGAACACCGCCGCGATGCCCTTTGGCAGATCGAACGCGCGGGCCGGCTGGAAGGACCACTCCTTAGGCAAAACAGTGAATGGCTGCGCGATGATTCCGGAACATTGCCGTTACAGCAGATGAACACGGAAGAGCGTCTTGTCGCGGATTATGCCGGCACCGGTCTTACAATCGGCAAGCACCCCATGTACTATCGCCGCCTTGAATTGAGACGACAAAAAGTCCTGTCAGCGCAGGAATTGAAGGCCTGCAAGGACGGAGAGTTTGTGCGAACAGCCGGCTGCATCATTGCCCGGCAGCGCCCTGGCACCGCGCAAGGGTTTATTTTTCTCTCAATGGAAGATGAGACCGGCATTGCAAACGTCATCATCACGCCGGATCTCTATGAGCGGGAACCTCTGCTGGTGACCCGTAGCAAGTTCCTTTCAGTGGAAGGGCCACTCCAGAATCAGGACGGCGTCATTCACGTAAAAGCAGTGCGCTTACACGCTCTCTCCGATAGGGCACTGGAACTGCGTTCGCATGACTTTCACTAAACTCGATGGATTCGCGGTGTCTCCGTGAAAATGCGTGAGTCGATCGGACTGGCCTGCCCATCGGAGTGACAGGTGGCTCTGTTCACCACACGCGTAGAAGCGCAGTCTGGACGCATGATCAATCGAGCCCCCACACCGGCGCGCTCCCGAGTTGTTTTGTCTCGTCTTGTTTCGGCCTGCATCTTCCTGCTCCTGCTCACCGGTCTCTCCGGCGGATGGCTGGCCGCGGAAACATCCCCATCAGTCCAAGCGCCTGCGGCCGCTTCGAAGTATATGGATTCGGCAGATCCGTGGATGCGAACGATCCGGAGTTCATGGCGACCTTTAATCGCATGTACGAAAAGACCTGGGGCTCCGACGCGATCCCCGATGCGATTCCGGAGAAGTACAAGCAGTTAACCGGGATTGCCCTCTCCATCTCCATCCGATGCGATGCCTGCCTCACCTATCACATCAAGATGGCGTTGAAGCAGAAGGCCACCAAAGAGGAGATCGTCGAATCGTTTCGCATCGGGCTGCTTTCCGCGGGCTCCGGCACTATCCCCACTATCCGTAAGGGATACGCCACGTTGAAGGATCTGGGCATCGATGTCACTGGAGCCAAGTAGCAGTGGGCGGAGCCAAGTAGCGGCGGCGGCGGTCCGATGCCGTTACAGCAACGCTGCGGCCAGGCGGGTGATGCCCTCGCGGATGGATCGGTCCGTCAGTCCTGCGAAGCCGAATACGAAGGGAACGGCGCGGTTGCGCGTGGCGCCCAGCGCGTGCGGCACACGTTCGACGCGCACCCCTGCATCCAGTGCACGCCGGTACGCTTCATTCTCAGCCAGATCGACCTTGAAGGTCGCATAGAGGTGCATGCCGGAGTCGTCTCCAGCGATGGTCACTCTTGCACCGAAGTGCCGCCGCAGCGCCTCGGTCAGAATGGTTCTCCGCCGCCCGTAGAGCTTGCGCATACGCCGGATGTGCCGCTCGAAGTGACCCTCGGCAAGAAAGTCGGCCAGCGCGCACTGCTCGATTGACGATCCTTGCCGGTCGGCCATGAACTTGGCGCTGGCAAACACCCGCGCGAGCCGCTCCGGAAGCACGGCATAGCCGATGCGCAGTCCGGGAAATAGTGTCTTTGAAAACGTCCCAATGTAGAGCACCGGAGCATCCGGGACCATGCCTTGCAACGACGGCAGCGGCCGCCCACCATAGCGGTACTCGCTGTCATAGTCGTCTTCCAGAATGAGAGCGTTGTTCTGCGTGGCCCAGTTCAGCAGGGCCATTCTGCGCGGCAGCGAGAGAGATGCGCCGGTCGGAAATTGGTGAGACGGCGTCACGTAGACGATCTTGGGTATGCCCCCGTTTGCCGGTACGTCTGGCCCATTGCCCAGAGCCGGCAACTGCGAGACATTCATCCCGGCCTCATCGACGGGAATTTGCAGGATCCGCGCGCCCAGTCCCGCAAAGACCCGCGCAGCCGGCAGGTAGCCCGGGCTTTCCATCGCGACCACGTCCCCATCATCGACCAGGATCCGCGCACACAGATCCACTGCCTGCTGGGATCCGTTGACCAGGATGACCTGCTGCCATTCGCATTGCACCGCTCGCGCCTTCCGCAGGTAGGCTGCAATTGCGCCGCGCAGTGGTTTGTGGCCGCGTGCATCGGATGAATATTCGAATAGCTCATGCTTCGCCGTGCGGGAGTGCCGCGCCAGCAGCCTGGACCATAGCGAAACCGGAAAGTGCGTCAGGTCCGGCCCTAACTTGTCCATGCGGATCACGCCCCGCATCGCAGGCCGGTCGTTCCCCAGATAGCCTTCGAGTTCTTTTCCGTACCGGGAGAAGCGTACGGGAGACTCTCTTGCAGGCCCCGCAGCCGGTCGGTTCTGGAACGCCGGCGCTGTATACATCGAACTCTCCGGCAACACAGCGCAGACATAGGTGCCCGACCCGCGGCGAGGCTCCAGATAGCCCTCCGCAATCAGTTGTTCATAGGCTTCTGTGACCGTCATCCGTGACACGCTCAACGTGTCGGCGAGCGAGCGCGAGGAAGGCAGTCGCAGCGCCGGCGCAAAGCGTCCGCCTAAGATTGCGGCGCGGATCTCGGTGTAAACCTGCTGTCGCAGGGCAATCGGACTGCTTGCGTCGAGAATGATCGAGACGTCCACTCCCCATCTTTACCACACGGATCGCCCGGCAAAAGTGGCCTACTCGGAAAATCGTCGAGTGGACTTTGTAGTAGACCACCATCTGCCGTACGCTGTTCTGATGGAACCTTTGACCAGCACCCGGCGCACCACCGTGAACCGGATTCCCGCGCGCGCCAACTACGAGAGAGAGGTCGCGGCAGCCATTCTCAGCGAGGGGATGGTCTGCCATGTGGGTTTCGTCTGGGAAGGATCGCCGTTCGTCATTCCCACCGGCTACGGCAGCAACAGAGATTTTCTTTACATCCACGGCTCCTCCGCCAGCCGGATGATCCGCGCACTCTCCGCCGGCGCTGAGGCCTGCATTACCGTCACGTTGCAGGATGGCCTGGTGCTGGCGCGATCAGCCTTCCATCATTCCATGAATTACCGGTCGGTCGTGGTGTTCGGCAAGGCTCGCGTCGTCGACCAGCCGCAGGAGAAGTTGAGCGTCTTGCAACAGATCACGGAGCACCTCGTTCCCGGCCGATGGAAAGATGTGCGTCCGCCCACGCCGCTGGAGATGAAAGCGACCGCGGTGCTGGCCTTTCCGCTGGATGAAGTATCGGCAAAGATCCGTGTGGGGCCGCCCTCGGATGATGAGGAGGACTACGCCCTTCCCATCTGGGCGGGAGTGCTGCCGCTCGCTCTCAAGCCGGCCGTTCCCCAGCCGGACGAACGCAATCTTCCAGACGTGCGTGCGCCTGAGTATGTTCTCCGGTACAGCCGTACGGGCCGTAACGGTTCTGCCTAGGCACTCCTCTTAGGTGTGCTCGCGATTGTCCGCCGCGTGAGCATGTCCGCGGGCGCTATGCGGATCCGTGCTGCCAGCGCCAGTGCGAAGCGCCGCGCTGCTTCCGGATCCTCTGCGAAGAAAAGCGCCGGTTCAATCAGCTCCAGTTCCATCAGCGTGAACAAGCCATCCACCACCACGCCATCGACGCGCGCGTATAGCAAATCCATGTCGACCTGCCGTAGGACCGCGGTCGCCTGTTGCTTCACAGCGTGCGACGGAATCCGCGGTGAGACAGTGCCGCCGAACTCGTTTTGTACGCGAAACTCGCCCTCAACCGGATGCTTCACCACGGCGTGACTAAATCTGCCTTCGATGAAAATCAACGACCACTCGCCCTTCTCGATCTCGGGCAGATATTTCTGCATCATCATGGGGCGTTGCTGCAGCAGGAGATTGAGCGCGTCTGCATCGGTGGCCGCCGTCGCTCGCGACGCGATCCACGTGTGCAGGGATGTGCCGGAGACTGTGGGCTTGATCACGGCCCTATCCCACCCACACCGTTCAAGCACCTCCGCGACATTGACGGAAGTGCGCCGGTCGCACCAATAGGTCGGCGCGATGGGAATACCTGACACCTCCAGGTCCCGGAGGTAATGCTTGTCATAGTTGGAGCGGATGATCGCCGGCGGATTGAGCATGAGGGTCGAGCCGGCCTCCACCCGATCCACCCAGGCGAGGAACTCGTCGGGCCGGTGAAAGTAGTCCCAGCAGGAGCGGAGCACGACCGCCGCATGGCGCTGCCAGGCATGTCCGGGACGGTCCCAGGCAACCGCCTCTACGCGAAACCCCATTGCTTGCAAAGCAGCGCTCGCCAATGCATCGTCTTCGGTCAGACCTCCCAGCTTTGCGCAGGTGACAAAGGCCACGGAAGGTTGAGTTTGCAAACCAGGGTTGTATGTTTCATTCAAATTCCAGCTCCTTCAAAATCACGGATGACTGCGGCTCCTGCGGCGCGGCTATACGATCGCCGTGGCTCGGCGGTTGCGAAATTACGAGAAGACGGAGCGTCTCTGCGTCGCGGTTGAATACCTGATGAGGCATCGCCGGCGGTATCTCCAATCCATGATGCGGGAGCAACGCGTAATCGTGCCCATCGCATTCGATCGTCGCGCATCCTGCCAGAACGTAGAAGAACTGCCGCGCCTGGTGATGGAAATGCCGCACCTCGGACTCGCCGGGTGGCATGCTCTCCTCGATCACGCTCAAGCCGGCCGACCGAACGAGATGCCAGCCATCGCTTCGCGCGCCCCAGTTGTAGTGCTCGGCATCGGCGGCTGAAGCGACGCGTAGACGTTCACCGCTAACTGACTCCAGCGGCCGGCGTTCGAGTGCATCCTGATCTGCCATGAAGATCACCACCTATGTGTGCCCAGAACCTTAGCCTACTTTGAAACGCGGTGGCACACAGCTCCACTGGGTGCTGTTCTATTCAGAAGTGGTCGGACGGTTTTTGCCCGGAGTGGCCCTTGCCTGGTCCATGCGGCGGCCTGAAACTGCATACGTGAGGACGATGGGCGGAGTGTTCCTGCGAGAGAATCGGGTTACGCGACCCCGGACAGCAGAATGACGCATCCTGGCAGGTGACTCGGGCATCTTGAACTCGAATCCGTGATGCCCGTATAGAGATGCATCGGATACAGGATCATGACAGAACAGGCTCTTACGTATCGCAAGTTTCAGAACGGCGACGCAGAGATCTTCGCCCGGCTGAATGAAGAATGGATTACCGCGTATTTCGTCATGGAAGCCGAGGACTGCAACGTCCTGTTCCACCCGGAACGCGAGATCCTCGCGCCCGGAGGGCACATCTACTTTGTGTCGCTCGGCCAGGAGACCGTCGGCTGTTGCGCGCTCATTTTGCTTGAGCCCGGCGTCTATGAACTCGCGAAGATGGCGGTGCAGAGCAGCTTTCGCGGCCTGGGTCTCGGCAGGCAAATGCTCAACCATGTTCTCAAAGAGGCCCGCGCGCTGGGAGCGCGCAAGCTGGTTCTGCAGACCAGTAGCCGCCTCGAAAATGCTATCCATCTCTACATGGAAGCAGGCTTTCACCGGGTCCCGCAGATTGCCGGCCACCAGTACGCCCGGGCCGACGTGGCCATGGAACTGGATCTTGGCGGCGATGCAGCATCGCCGCAAGCGCCGGACACGCAGTCAACACCTCACGACACTATTCTCTTGCGCAGTTGACGCGCCATGTGTTGCGCGGTCCAACTCAATGCGGTTAGCTCAGCGAATTCAGATCGATCGACTCATACTCGCGATGCGCAATCCCCGCCCTGATCTGCGCCGGTGTCTTGCCCGCCTTGGTCATGCGATAGGCGTACACTCCCTCTTGCGCGCAGGTGGAGCAAACCGCTCCATGGGTTCCCGAGAAGCAGCTATGCAGGCTGGTGTGGCCCAGAGCGCGGTCACAACGGCAGTTGCAGGGAAGCTGATACAGCACGCGCGGAATGTGTGCGGCTTCTTCGTAGGCCTTAGCCTGCCAGGGTAGATTGAAGTTGTCCTGCTTCAACTGCGCAGCCGTCAAAATAGGAGGCAGTGCCGTTCCCTTGACCGGAGATTCCGCATGGTACGCCGGGACATCGTCACTGGGGTTCGTCCACTGCGCGTACGCGCCGACAGACAGGAGTGCAATGCAGACACCGAAAGAGATTCGCTTCATAGGCTTCATAGATTGAGGACCGGGAGTGAGGCCGGCGGCCATGGTTCGAGTGTATCGAATCGCACCGCTGCCTGGAACCCGGGCGCTCCACAAAAAAAGGCGGCACGAACATTGGTATGCCCGTGCCGGGAGGCCAGTGACGCAACTTGTAGTGGTGCGAACGGTGCGGGAGCCAATACACTCCACCGCCAGCGACCGGAATGTCGATCGCTCTACCTACAATAGACGCAAGCCGGCGGAAAATGTTGCAAATGAATCGAATTCTGCAACGATTTTGGCCGACATGAGCCGGAAAGAGGGTGCAAGGCACTGATGTTAAAGCAGTTTTCTGAAATTCGTCATTTGAGCGCCAGTCGCTATTTGACACCCAGGCGGGAAGCAGACCGCCGTGTGGGGCCGGAAGATGAGCAGCAGACATCCGATTGCCTGCAATCGAGCCGTGCCAAGCAGACGAGCCGATTTCGCACCGGGCTACTGCTCGTCTCCTCGGCGGCTCTTGGCGGCATCGCTGTGGCGGTGTGGAACCGCAGGTTGCTGCGGGAACTTCGCACCTCACTTGAGAGCGCGTCCGGCGGTGAGCCGGCCGCCGAGATACCGGGCAGCGAAGACTGATACCTCTCCCGTTAGCCGGCGGATCGTGAGAGGAGGGCATCGATCTCCGCCGCCATAGCGATGTCCTTCGCCGTCAGCCCGCCCGCGTCATGCGTCACCAGACTGAGGCGCACGCGCGTGTAACGGATATCGATATCCGGATGATGCTGGTGTTGCTCGGCTCGGACCGCGAGTTGATCGACGAACTGGATGGCGGCAGGGAACGATGGGAAGGTGACCTCGCGCACCAGCGCGCCGTCCTCTACCCGCCACTTGGGTAGCTGCTGCAAAGCCTGCGTGAGTTCGGTACTTCCCAGGACCGCCATAGCGCCTCCCCGTCCTCAATCCGGACCGGAACCTAAGAGTCTGAATACTGTTCAGCTTGGATGCTTCCATGCAGCAACGCTGCTCTCAGAGAGCAGGTAGAAACAGGAGCAGGTAGAAGAAGGAGCAGCTAGAAGGTAGACCCGCGTAACGCCGGAAGCGAGAAGGGCGAGAACGACTGGCGGTCGGCCTGGCGATCGCCTACGATCTCCGCACGCAGATCCTCCCACAGCCGGTCCGGCATATCCAGGAAGACCCGGATGACCGCAGGGTCGAATTGCGTGCCGGAACAACTTTTGATCTCCCGCCGGGCTGCCGCGAAGGAGTTCGCGCGGCGGTAGGGGCGGTCGGAGGTGATGGCGTCCAGCGCGTCCGCGGCGGCAAAGATGCGCGCTCCCAGCGGTATCTCTTTGCCTTTCAGTCCGCGCGGATAGCCGCTTCCGTCGAAGTGCTCCTGATGGCTGTAGACGATCTCCGCGGCATCCTGCAGAAAGGGAATCTTCCGCAGCATGTGGTACCCGCGGGCGCAATGCTCCCGCATGGTGGCCTGTTCTTCCATGCTCAGTCTTCCGGGTTTCAGCAGAATCGCGTCCGGAATAGCCATCTTCCCGACATCATGCAGAAAGGCCCCACGCGCTACCGTCCGGATCTCCTGAGTGGAGAGGCCCATGGCGCGGGCCAGCGCGATGGTATAGCCCGTCACCCGCCGGGAGTGCCCCTCCGTCTCGGTGTCCTTGAGATCGAGTGCGTCGCCCAGCGCTTCGAGCGTAATGTCGTAGGAGCGTTCGAGGTCCGCGATCGCCTTGTTCAGCATCTCTGTGCGCGCCGTTACCAGCGACTCCAGCCGTGAGCGGTACATCGCGTTTTGCTCCACTAGCTGACGATACTCGATCGCGCGCCGCACCGTACTCAACAACTGTTCCCGTTCAAATGGTTTCAGCAGGTAATCGTAGGCGCCTTTGCGGATCGCCTGAATGGCGATCGAGACATCGTGGATCGCCGTAACCATTACCACCGGCACCTCCGGGTGGTGGATCCGCGCCCTCTCCAGCAGCGCCATGCCGTCCATTCCCTGCATCATGATGTCGGAAAGAATCAGGTCGTAGTCGGGGCCATCCTCCAGCTTTAGCAGGGCCTCGCGGCCATCCGCCACCAGAGTGGTCTTGTACCCGGCCTGCACCAGCATGGCCGAAACCACGGTGCGGATATAGGCTTCGTCGTCAACGATCAGAATTTGCTCTTGCGGCATTTTGTGCGTCAACAACCCGGTTCATTTAGGAAGATTTGTCTCTGAAATTGATCATAGTCTGTTCCGTTCTCGTCCTGGTTCCATATCCGGAAACAGTGGTTACTAAAACAATCCTCCGTGGATTACCAAAGAGTCAGTGAGAGGATCATGCGGGAATACTTGACGCTTACCTCTCCCGACCTCCATGCTTGGAAGTGGATTTCCGCCGTCAATTGAATGAGTGAGTGCGACGTGAGCGGCAGAGTTCCATAGAGCGAGGGCATCATTGTTCAACTTCGAACGTGACTTTTGTGGGAGTGGGGCGCCGCGCATTGTGCAGCGGCAGATGTCGGAATCGTCGCTGGAACAACGGCAGCGTGATGTCTATGAAACTCACAAGCATCGCACGTTTGCGGTCGCATTCTATATGACCGGCAATGAGATGGAGGCGGAGGAGGTGCTGGAAAACACCTTCGTGCGCGCCTTCGGTGCCGCTCCCGAACCGGACGGTTGCGGAGTGGACGTAGCCATGGTGGATGAGTTGCGCGATCGTCTGCCGCTCGATGCCGTCGAGGCGGTGGCGTCGGCTGTTCCCGGCGAGAGTCTGCACGGCCGTAACGTAAAGCGCACTGAACTCGAAGAAGCGCTCAAAGATCTGCCGCCCAACGAGCGCATCGTCTTCCTGCTGCGCGACGTCGAAGGCTACGCGCCGGAGCGGGTGGCCGCGCTGCTGGAGATCCCCAAGCCCCAGGTGGAGAGAACCCTGCTCTCGGCCCGCATACGCATGCGGCAGTCCCTGGCAAGGATGCTGCGCAGACCCCAGGCCGCGTAGCGTTTCCACCGCCATCCTGGATGACGTGCTTGCAAAGTTAGCGACGATCCTTAGTTAGTCAGGAGCGAGACACCGGATTCAGGTGGCTGGAACGGATCCTGCTTCGGGGCGCTGCGAGGGAAGCGGCCGCGCTATTCCTTCGCCCCCCGTCCCTCGCGCAGCCGCCGTCCCCAGCCTTCTTTGGTCGTCTGCCGTGCACGCCCGAAGGCCAGCGCATCGGCGGGGACATCTTCGGTAATAGTGGAACCGGCGGCGATGTAGGCGTTGTCGGCAATGGCCAGAGGCGCCACCAGCGTGGCGTCGCTGCCGATGAAGCTGTTGCTGCCGATGACTGTACGGTGCTTGTTGTGTCCATCGTAGTTGCAGGTGATGGTGCCCGCGCCGATATTGGTACCGCTGCCGACCTCGGTGTCGCCCAGATAGCTGAGATGGTTGGCCTTCGCGCCCGCGCCCAGCCTGGCCTTCTTGGTCTCCACGAAGTTGCCCACGTGGGCTCCCTCGCCGATCTCCGATTCCGGACGAATGTGTGCATAGGGGCCGATGACCGCGTGGCTGGCAATGGACGACTGCGTAAGGATGGAGCCGTGCCGCACCAGCACCTTGTCGCCCAGTGTGACGTCTTCAAGTACCGAATACGAGCGGATGCGGCACTCAGCGCCTATGCGGGTGCGTCCCAGCAGTTGCACGAACGGTTCGAGCACGGTATCGGCCGCAATCGTAACTGCAGCGTCGATCACCGAGGTCTCCGGCCGGAAGATGGTGACGCCGGCTGCCATCAGCTCCTGTGCCTTGCGCATGCGCATGGCCGCGTCCAACTGCATCATCTCGGCGATGGTGTTGGCGCCCAGCACCTCGTTCACATCGGCCACTTCGAGCGCCAGCACCCGCTCGCCCGCCTCGACCAGGATCCCCGCCATATCGGTCAGGTAGTACTCGGCGTGCGCGTTGTCGGTCGCGATCTCGCCGATGTGCTTGAAGAGCGGCTCGGTGCGAAAGGCATAGATGCCGGAGTTGATCTCCCGCAGCTCCTGCTGTGCGGCCGAGAGCGCTTTCTGCTCCACGATGGCCGTCACTTCGGGGAAGCCGGCAGTCTTGCGCACGACGCGTCCATACCCGGTCGCATCGTGCGGGCATGCGGTCACAATCGTCATGGCCGCCACCTCCGCCAAATGGAAGTCGCGCAGGCGCAGCAGGGTCTCAGGGGTGATGAGCGGAGCATCGCCGGAGAGCACGATGATGTTTTCGTAGCCCTCGACGTCCGGACGCGCGGTGAGGATGGCATGGCCGGTCCCGCGCTGTTCCTTCTGCACGATAAAGCGAACCCCGGTGTCCGCCACCGCACTCTCCACCTGCTCGGCCTGATGGCCCACTACTACGAAGACATCGCGCGGCAGCACCAGTTGAGTAGCTGCCCCGATCACATGCCGGAGAAGGGATTGGCCGCCTATCTCATGCAACACCTTTGCTCGCCTGGATTTGAGACGCGTGCCTTTACCGGCAGCCATGATCACGATTGCAAGTTGCATGCTTCCATTCACTCCGTTCAGCTCGCTCGGAAATGGCGCCATCGTTCCTTCACGAGGTCCAAATTCGCAAGGGGCTAGTTGGCGCCTGGTCCGCCTGCCTGCATACCACGCGGCATGGGGATGGTGATGTCGATGGGATGGACTGGACCCAGTGTGGACAGCGGCGTAGGGAACTGCGCCTGGTTGCCGACTACCAGGATCGCCAGCTTCGCCGGATCGATATACTTCTTCGCCACCCGCTCCAGATCCGCGGTACTCACCTTCTCCACCGCATCGCGGTATTTTTCGAGAAAGTCCGCGGGGTAGCCATAGAACTCGAGCCTGGCCCGCTCGGCAAGGATCTTCTCTTTGGAATCGTAGTGGAAGACGAAGGAGTTCAGCACCTGATCCTTTGCGCTGCGCAACTCCGGTTCGGTAAACGGCTGCGTCTCCAGATCGCGGATCTCCGCCAGCATGGCGTTCGTGGCCTCAACCGTGGACTGGCTCTTGGTGGCGGCCACGACATAGAACATTCCCGGATGATCGTAGGAAGCGCCGTACGCTCCATCCACCGAGTAGGCGAGGCCCAGTTTGGTGCGCACGCTCTGGAAGAGCCGCGAGCCAAAGCCACCGCTGAATACCTGGTTCATCACGCTGAGCGCGTAGTAGTCCGGGTTGTTCCGCTCCGTGCCCAGGCCCACCAGCCAGATGTTGCTCTGGTTCACATCCGCTTTGTCTACCGAGTACACCCCGGGCTGAGGTCCGGTGAACGTCTCGTGCCAGGGGGCGAGTGGAGAGCCCTTGGGGAGGCCACCGAAGGCCTGCCGCAACTTGGCCTCCATGGCCGTCGCATCAAAGTCTCCCTCAACGCCGATGATCATGTTGTTCGGCATCACGGTGCGGTCGTGGAGTTGCTGGAGATCGGCCGTGGTCACGGACATCACGGTCGCGATCTCCGGCACGCGGCCGTAAGGACTCTTGGCGCCGTAGACCAGCTTGGCCGCCTCGCGCGCGGCAATGCCGCCGGGGTCGTCGTTGCGCCGCACGATGCTGGTGGCCTCCTGCTGCTTGGCCAGCATCAGCTTGCCGTCGTTGAACTTGGGATGTTCCAGCAGGTCCGTTGCAATGCCGAAGACCTGATCGAAGTCTCCCTTGAAGCAGGACCAGCTCACCTGGGTCGAATCGATGTCTCCGCCGGTCTCGACCTTCGCCGCCTTGGCTTCCAATATGTCGTCGAGCTGGTCGCCGGTATGGGCCGCGGTCCCGCTGGTGCGCCATGCCTCCCCGTACAGGTCAATCAGCCCGGCCTTCGCGTCCGGCACGTCGCGGCCGCCTCCACGCATCTCGACAAAGCCGTTGATAAAGGGCAGTTCATGGTCTTCCTGCAAAAAGACGATGGCGCCGTTCGCTAGCTGGATGCGCTTCGGTTGCTGCGGATGAAAGGCCGGCAAGGATGGAATCGGGATCTGCTTCCACGGCTGCCCCTGCGTCTGTGTTTGCGGTTGTGTTTGGGCCTGTGTTGCCGATGTCTGAGCGGGATTCGGAGCCACTGCCGTCTGCGCCCGCAAAGTGCTGCCGCCGAGCAGTCCGCCGCCGATGCCCGCGATCAGCGCGAGCTTGCACGTATGCTGAGCGATCATTGCCCGCCTCCGGGAGTGTGGGCGGGCGCCTGACCGGGAGCGGGCTGTTGCTGTTGCGCGGAGGCATTTTCGATGATCGCGTAGGTGCGATTGCTGGCCACAAACACCTTGTTCGAGACGCGCCGGATGTCGGCCTTCGACACCTTGTCGATCTTTTCCATCTGGCGGAAGAGCTCACGCCAGTCTCCGTACCGCGTTTGATATGTGGCCAGCTCCGTCGCCAGTCCCTGATTGCCGCCGAGCGAACGTAGCAGGTCGGCGCGTGCGCGGGTCTTGAACATCGCCAGCTCGTCATCGGTCACATCGGTCGTCTTCAGCAGATCGATCTCCTTATGAATGGCGGTGCGCATCTGCTCCGGAGTATGCCCGGGCAAGGGAACCGCATAGAAGGCGAAGAGGCCCGGATACTTGTCTCCGGGAAAACCGGTAAAGCCCTGCGACTCCGCCGCGATACGCTGATCGCGCACCAGGGAGCGATAGAGACGCGACACCCGGCCATTCGACAGGATGTCCGCAATGGCGTCGTAGACCTGGTTGTCAGGGTCGAGATAGTCCGGGCGGTGGTAGCCCTCGATATAGAACGGCTGGGCGGTCTCACGCAGAATCACCGACTTCTCTGCCGTCTGCGGCGGCTCTACCGTCGCCATGCCCTCCGGTGGCGGCCCCGCCGGTATGGTGCTGAAGTACTTCTCAAAGGTGGGGAGCACATCGTTCGCCTTGAGATCGCCCACTACCGCGATGACGATGTTCGACGGCGTGTAGTAGATCTTGTGGAAGGCATCCGCTTCTGTCGCCGACAGATGGATGATCTCGGACTCGAAACCGATCCCCGGGCGATGGTACGGATGCGCGATGTAGGCCGCGGCGGTGAATTGCTCGATCATGCGGCCGATGGGGTCGGAGTCGGTGCGCATTCGCCGCTCTTCCAGCACTACATCGCGCTCTTTATAAAACTCGCGTGGCACCGGATGGCCGATGCGGTCGCTCTCCATATATGCCCACAACTGCAGCCGGTTGGCCGGCATGCTCCAGAAGTACTCGGTGGAGTCAAGGCCCGTTGACGCGTTGATGCCCACGGCTCCGTTCTCTTCTGCAAGCTGCGTGAACTGGTTCGGAATCACATACTTCTGCGCCTCGGCCTGCGCCGCCTGGAAGTCGGCCTGCAATTGCTTGAGCTTGGCCGGATCCTTCTCGATCCGCTTGCGCGCATAGACGTCATAGGCGGCGTAGGTCCGCTCCACCTTGGCCAGTGCGATCTTCTCCGCCGGCCAGTCTTTGGTGCCGATGTCTTCGGTCCCCTTGAACGCCAGATGCTCGAACATGTGCGCCAGGCCGGACTGTCCGCCCGGATCATTGACATCGCCCGCATTCACCAGCGTGTAGTAGGAGAAGACCGGCGCCTCGGGACGTTCGCACAGCAGCAGCGTCAGCCCGTTCGGCAGCACCTTGACGGTGATGTGCTTTTCGAAGAAGGCCAGCTCGTCCTCAGCCATCTTGACGGCGGATTCCGTCTGCGTGGCGGTCTGGGGAGCTGAGCTTGAGGAAGGACTAGAGGCCGGATTGGGGGCGGCATTGGGGCCCGGATGCGTGACGGCCTGGGCTGGAACGATGCAAGGCAGAATCAAGGCCGCCAGCAGCGCTGCGCCAGGCCAGACTGAAGTGGACAAAACCGAACCGGTGCAGCGGAGACGAAGGGCACAGGGCGGCCGCTCTGGTGCCTGGCGGGGAACCAACGACAAGGGTGGCATAGCGGAAACCGAAGACCTCCAGGCCGAGCAGCTTGCCTCAAAAACTACGCGGCAGGTGAGGTGAAGTCAAACCTTCCACTATTGTGGCATCCCGCTTCGCAACTTTTCTGGCGCATTCAGGGTTGCAGTTGTCATAATAGCCGCGCATCCCTTCCGAAAGCTGCGCACGCCGCCGGCGGCATAGGGCGCTCAAGGGCGCAGGGACGCCGATACTGTGCCCTGAATTAGATTGGTTCAGCCGTTGTTGAAGAGGTTTTGTAGAGGCCATGTCTCCTAATTTCGTAAGATCCACGCCGACGTTCCTCACCCTCGCCTGTTTGCTGGGCGCCGCTTCTCCCGCCGCCTATGCTGCTGTGCAGGCCCTCCCGCAGATCACGCAGCCGGTGAACAACGCAGCCAGCGTTCCGCTGCGCGGCAACACGTATCCACTAGCCACCGCCGCGAACGATCGCGGCATGGTCCCGGTCAGCACGCCGGCGGAACGCATGCTGCTGCTGCTCAAGCGGCCGGCGGCGCAGGAGGCCGCTCTTCAGCAATTCCTGGCCGATGTGCACACCCCTGGCTCGCCCAGCTTTCACAAGTGGCTGACTCCGGCAGAGTTCGGCGAGCAGTACGGGCCAGCGGATTCCGATGTGCAGGCGGTCGTCGCCTGGCTGCAGTCGCAGGGACTCAGCGTCGCCAAAATCCCGCCCGGCAGGATGACGATCGAGTTTTCCGGAACCACTGGCCAGGTCCAAACTGCCTTCCAAACCCAGATCCGCCAGTACATGGCTCGCGGTGCGATGCATCTGGCCAATGCCACCGATCCGCGGATCCCGGCCGCTCTCGCGCCTGTCGTCGCCGGTCTGTCGCCCTTGAATGACTTCCGCGCCAAGCCGCTGCTGCATGTGCAAGGCAAGGCGAGTTACTCGCCCAAGACCCATCAGGCCATCCCTGAATGGACCTATCCGGTAGGCGGCGGCAACTTCTTCCCGCTTGCTCCCGGTGACTTCGCCGTGCAGTACAACACCCAGCCGCTGTTGACCGCCGGCACCAATGGACAAGGCCAGACTATCGGCATTATTAACGAATCCAACATCGACATCAACATCGTCAATAACTTCCGCTCGCTCTTCGGGCTCCCGGTCAATCCACCCCAGGTGGTGATCGACGGCGCCGACCCGGGCATCTCGAGCGATCCCAATCTGCAGGCTGAGGCCTATCTGGACGCCGAATGGTCCGGGGCCGCCGCGCCCAACGCGACCGTCAAGTTCTACATCTCTGCCGGCACCGCCCTGCAGGATCCCCTGCTGCTGGCGGCCACCCGTGCCATCGCCGACGATCAGGCGTCGATCCTCAGCGTCAGCTTCGGCGCCTGCGAACAGGACATCGGCAACTCCGAAAACGCCTTCCTCTCCTCACTCTGGGAGCAGGCTGCGGCGCAGGGACAAACCGTGCTGGTCGCCTCCGGTGACAGCGGGTCTGCCGGTTGCGACAATCCCGGAACCACAAACACGGCCACTCTGGGGCTCGCCGTCAGCGGTTTCGCCTCCACCCCGTATAACGTCGCCGTGGGTGGCACAGATTTCTATTACAGCAGCTACAACAACCAGGGCACCATCGGCGCGCAGATCAATCAATCCTGGAACAAGACCAACAGCTCCAACTTCACCTCGCTGCTGGCTCCCTTGCCGGAGCAACCCTGGAACGATAGCCAGTTTGGCTTGAACGCTTCGGGTGTTCCGTCCACTCCCACCATTTCGGCAGCATCCGGTGGGGCGAGCAGTTGCGCCACCTCCACCGGCTCCGGCACCACGGCCAGCCCCACGGTCTGCAGTGCCGGCTATCCCAAGCCCACATGGCAGGTCGGCACCGGCGTACCGGCAGATGGCGTCCGCGATCTGCCGGACGTGTCGCTCTTCGCCGCCGACGGCTCCTCCAACTACACTGCGTATCCCATCTGCGTGGCAGCGGATGAGTGCAGCACCAGCGTGCTCGACGCGAATGGCAATCCGATTATTGAAGTCGTGGGCGGCACCTCGGTCTCTTCTCCCGCCTTCGCGGGCATTCTCGCCCTGGTAGAGCAGAAGTACGGACCGCAGGGTCAAGCCAATAACGTGCTCTATGCGCTGGCCGCGCAGCATCCGGCCGTCTTCCATGATGTGACCGTGGGTAGCAACAATGTGCCCTGCACTGCAGGAACGCTCAACTGCGCTCTCGCAGCCAACGCCTACTCGCTCGGCAAGTTCTCTGCGACCGCCGGTTATGACCTCGCCAGTGGCTGGGGCAGCGTGGACGCGAATGCGCTCTACACCAATTGGGGCAGCATCGCCTTCGCTTCCACCACGACCACGCTTACGCTCTCTCCCACCTCGTTCACGCATGGGGCGAACACCACGGCTGCGGTCAGCGTCACCGGCACGGGCGGCACGCCTACCGGCGACGTAGCCCTGCTCGCCACCGCCGCGCTGCCTTCGAGCGTGGGTCAGGGCACGGCCACGCTTGCGAATGGAGCGGCCTCCTTCACCACCAACTCGCTTCCCGGCGGCACCTATCAGGTGAGCGCGCGCTATGCGGGCGATGGCAAGTTTGCCGCCAGCGCCTCCACTCCGGTCAGCGTTACCGTGGCGCCGGAAGGCACAAACACCACCTTCAACGTCTACGCCGCCAACGCTCAAAACCAACTCTTGCCCATCAGCGCGACCAATATGAACCAGACGCTGACCTATGGCACCTATCTTGTCGCGAATGCCGAGCCGATCGGCGTGAGCGCCCCTGCGAACTCATCTGACGGCGTGGCGACCGGTACCGTCACCTTTACCGATGGTGGAACGAAGGTGACACAGCCGCTCAACGCCGGCGGCCTGGCGGAATGGTTCCCCGGCACCGCCACCGTGGGCACGCACAGCGTCTCCGTCAGCTACTCCGGCGATGCCAGTTTCAATGCCTCGAACGCCGGCCCGGTCAACTTCACCGTCATTAAGGGAACGCCGGCGTTCGAGGTCAACCCCACGGCTGGGAGCGCATCTACGGACGGCTCTCTGGTTGCCCAGGTACGGCTTTATCCTCCCTCCGGGTTTGGCGCATCGCCGACGGGCAGCGTGACCGTAACGCTCGGCAGCCAGCAGCAGACAGCCAGTCTCACCATGTCCTCTATCGGCGGCGAGCAGGTCAGCGCGGCAACCGTAACCTTCACCAAGGTACCGGCCACCTCGCAGACGCTCAGTGCTACCTACGCAGGCGACGCGAACTGGAATGGCGCCACCGCCACCCCGGTGACCATAGGAGGCAATGCTGGTCTGCAGACGTCGGCCACCGCTCTGACGCTGCAGGGTGGCTCTGGGACCATCACGCCGGGCTCGACTCTGAGTCTGGTGGCGACCGTGCAAGGGAAGTCCCTGACCCCTACCGGCACCGTTCACTTCTACAGCTCTGGCGTCGAACTGGATAACCCGAGCGCTCCCATTCTGCTGCAGGGAACGGGATCGAGCGCCACCGCGACCCTGACCATCTTCGGCTCACAGCTACTGAATGGCCCGAATCAACTGCTCGCCGTGTATGTGGGAGACGGCATCTACGCCGGATCAAGCGGAGCTCTTTCGCTGAACACCGCGACCGGCGACTTCCTCATGACCGCCGCACAACAACTGGTTCCGGTGAAAGCCGGCGCCAGCGCTACCGCCACCATCAACCTGGCGTCGTTCAATGGCTACAACGGATCCGTGGCGCTCACCTGCGCTGCCAGCACCGGGGTCACCTGTTCGATGAGTCCATCCTCAGTCACGGTCAATGGATCCGCAACCGCCACGGTTACAATTAACGCAGCGGCGAAGACCTCCGCCGTGACGCTGCCGAACCGGGCGCGCTGGTGGACCATGAGTGGTGGCGCGGCCATGGCCTGCGTCTTTCTGCTGGGCATACCCGCACGGCGTAAACACTGGCGGACCATGCTCTCTCTGCTGCTCTTCGCGACGCTGGCTTTTGGCATCGGGTGCGGCGGGGGTGGTGGTGGCACTGTTCCACCTCCAACACCACCGCCTCCACCACCGCCACCAACCGGCGGCGGCAGCGTGGCGCTGCCCAATCCTCCGACCGTGGTCGTCACCGCTAGCGGCGGCAGCGGCTACGCCACCCACAACGTCGCCTTCACCGTACTCGTGCAGTAAGCCGGGTCCCCCATCCTGAGTGACGCGAAGGATGGAGGCTCATAGGGGGATGCGGTTTGGGACTGAGCGCAAGAAGAGAGAGGCGGCCTGCGAGCCGCCTCTCTCTTTGCGTCCACACTGCCGTCTACCGTTGCTGCAGTTGCGGGTTGTCGTTCTCGTTGTAGCTCTTCGGGTTCTGTCCCGCTTCGCCGGCGGTCACGCTCACCGGCGACTGCAGTTGGAAGTTGATCAGCGTCTCAGCCGGGATCTTCACCTGCTCACCGCGCGTCACTCCGTTCACGCCCGCGCCCAGGCCGCCGCCGGAGGCCGCGCCGATCGCCGCCCCTTTGCCACCCCCCGCCAAGGCGCCAATAATTGCACCGATGGCAGCGCCACCGCCGGTCTTCATCGCCGTATTCTTGCCGCGACCCTTTCCCTGCTGCACATACGGCGCGGTCACGACGGATACCGGGCGCCCGTTCACATCGACGTTCGTCAGCTCGATCGAGAGCATCGCGCTGCCCGCGAAGTGCGCCGCATCCTTGGCATCGATGACGCGCCCGGTCACCGGCGTTCCCCGCGGCAGCGCCACCAGGTCACCAGAGAGCACATCGTTAGCAATCGTTCCATGGAACAATTGGCCCTGCTGCGCCTGTCCGGTCTCGAGCGCATCCGTCATGCGGATGGGCAGCGTTGCTCCGCTGGGAATGGTGACGCGCTTGACCACAGGCGGGGCCGGTGGCGGCGGTGGCGCCACGGTGCGCACCGGTTCCTGATAGGCCTGGGCCGGCGGCGGCGCTTCGACCGGCGGAGTTGTATCCACCTGCGCGCGGCGCGACTGGGCCGGGCGCTGGTGGCTCACCTTGCGACGTACTGTCGGCGCCGGCCGTGGAGCGGGCGGTTGCGCCGCCACCACAGGCGCGACCGTCAGATTATTCACGACCGTCCTTACTCCCGCTGCCGCGCCCGCATCGTTGCCGGCCAATGCTCTGGCGGCATCGTTGTTGGCTGATCCGCTGAGCGTAACCACTCCGTTCTGCACGCTGGCCTGGATGTTCTGCCCTGCGAGCGCACTCTCCGCGGCCAGGCGCGATTGCACGTCGTTCGAAATGGCGGCATCGTTGGGCGGCGCGGGTTGGGTCTGGACGGCTGAGTTCTGGCCTGAGTTCTGGCCTGATTGATTGCCGGCCGGGTGCTTGGCGCAGCCAGCCCCCAGCAGTACCAGCCCACTGAGCAGCGCGGCTTGCAGCGGCTGCATACGATGAAAAGTCGGTGCCATGGCGATTCTGTCCTCTCAAATTACTTAGACTGCTTCAACGTTCGTTTTGCTTCCGGTGGACTTCTCGGTAACGCTGTCTAATAATCCGGGTTCTGCCACTTGTCTGCTCCCATATTGCGTTCTCTGATCCCGCGGTGGCAGCGTTCCGGGCGGAAAGGGCATCTAGGGAGTTAAGACGCAGGCCGAAACCTGACGATAACCCGTTCCGGGGGTGCATTTCGCGGGTCCGCTGCAAGGAGATAGACGAATGTCCTCTGAGAATAATGGTTTTAGCTGGTTCCTGATTGGTTTGGGTGCGGGTGCGGTTCTGGGCGTACTTTACGCCCCGAAGGCCGGCCGCGAGACGAGGGACGATCTCGCGTCGAGCGCGCGCGAAGGTTCTGAATACGTGCGGCAGCGTTACGGCGATGCCGCAAGCCAGGTGGGCGATCTGGTCGACCGCAGCAAGGACCAGCTTAGCGAGTACGTCGATCGCGGCAAGGAAGTCGTCGACAAGGGACGCTCGCAGGTTGGCCAGTATGTGGATCGTGCCAGCAAAGTGGTGAATGAGCACACCGGCAAGGTGTCGGCGGCGGTCGATGCCGGCAAGCAGGCCTATCGCTCATCCACCTCCGACGACGTGACCGATAAGGCCAGCGACGCCGCCAAGGCGGGCAGCAAGGCCTACGGCAACACCTAGCTCTGATCCTCCGCAAGCGCCGCGCGCTCGCCGGGCGGCGCTTCGTCCTATGGCAGTTACGTCATCCTGAAGGAAGTGGTGAGCATGAACGACGGTCTTACGGGAGTTTTACTCGCGCTTACGATTGTGGTCGGGATCGGCGTGCTCATTCAAATCATCGTACTGGCCGCGCTGGGCGTCGCCGCGCTCAAGACGCGCAAGAAGGTACACGCGCTGATCGACCGTTACGAGTTGTCAGTCGCGCCACACCTGGGCCCCATCGTTGCGAACGTGCGCGGCCTGTCCGACGATCTGTCACCCAAGATCAAGGCCATCAGCGGGAATGTACGCGTGATGGTGGACGACCTCACACCCAAGGTGAAGGCCGTCACTACCGAGGTGCGCTTTATGGTGGACGAACTGACGCCCAAGGTCAAAACCATCGGCGATGACGCGGTCGAGGTAAGCGGCAAGGTCAAAGAAGCGGCGCAGAACATCGTGCAAACCGTGAATGATGTTGTCGACCGTACCCACCAGAAGGCCAACCGCGTCGATGACATGGTCTCGGGCACGCTCAACGGGATCGATCACGCCACCTCCGCGGTCCAGCACGGCATCTCCATCCCGCTGCGCCGGATCAACGGCGTCCTCGAAGGCATCCGTGTGGGCCTGAACACCCTACGCCGCAAGGAAGAGAACGACGACGAAGGCCCTGCGCGGTACGCACCGGTGCACGAAGACGAGCGCGCGGATGTGCGACCCGGCTTCGAATCCGGAGGTCGATCGCGCTTCTAGACGATCCAGCCGCCGCCGACTACCAGATCCTCGTCGTAGAACACCGCAGCCTGCCCCGGCGTCACCGCTCGTGCGGGCTCCTCGAACAACACCCTGACTTCGTCCCCGCCGCCGGGCTCGATCACTGCCCAGGCGGGTTCGTGCCGGTGGCGAATTTTGGCGCGCACTCGTATTGGCTCTCTGAGCGACTCAAACGCGATCCAGTTCAGTTGGCGGACGCACATTTCTGTCCGCTGCAGCTCCTGCTCTCCGCCCACCTTCACCTGGTGCGAAGCGGGGTCGATCTCGAGCACGTAGAGCGGTGTCGCTGAAGCCAGTCCCAGCCCCTTGCGCTGGCCCACGGTGAAGTTGTGAATGCCCCCGTGGTGCCCCGCGACCTCGCCGTTGGCCATCACCAGATCGCCGGAGCTGTCCGGCATCGCCTCCCGCTGCTCGTCCAGATAGGCATCGATGAACTGCTTGTAGTCGCCTCCGGGGATGAAGCAGATCTCCTGCGAATCCGGCTTCGCCGCCAGCGCCAGCCCATGCGCGCGCGCCTGCTCCCGCACCTGGGGCTTGGTGAAGCCGCCCAGCGGGAACAGCGTGTACGCCAGTTGCTCCTGGGTGAGTCCGAAGAGGAAATAGGTCTGGTCCTTGCTCGCATCGGCGGGACGCTTCAGCAGCCAGCGGCCGCGCTCCGGATCATATTCGTTGCGCGCATAGTGCCCGGTAGCGATCAGGTCGGCGCCGATCTGCCGCGCCGTCAACAGCAGTTGATCGAACTTGAGGTGGTTATTGCACAGGCTGCAGGGAATCGGCGTGCGCCCCGCGAGGTATTCGCTGACGAAGGGCCGAATCACCTCGCGCTCGAAGCGCTCCTGATGGTTGACCAGGTAATACGGAATCTCCAGCTTCTCCGCCACCCGGCGAGCGTCATACACGTCGTCGATGGAGCAGCAACGCCCCTGCACCTGCTCCGGCATGCCCTCATGGCCGGCCAGCCGCCGCTGATCCCATAGCTGCATGGTCAGCCCGATCAGCGTGTGGCCCTCGGCCTTCAGCATGGCCGCCACGGCGGAAGAATCCACTCCACCGGACATGGCCACGGCAATTGTCTTGGTCTCTGGCATGGTCGCTTCTAACGTGATTCGGTCGGGCCCGGTGTCTCGGAATGAAGACCCCTATACCCCCCCGGTATGATTCCGCTAAATTCCTCTGAACAAAGGAGTTAGCCGGGGGCATGCATGCTAAATTCCTCTAACCATTGGACTTACGCCCAAATTCCTGGGATCAAAGGACTTAGCTGCGAATCCGCCGGAAATTGGCTGCTTCGGTCAGAACCACCCTCTATTTCAGTGTATAGGATTGCGCGTAAAGGTACGCCAAACACGGGTAGTGGGTCAGCTTGAAAAAGTCAGGGGTGGATTATGGGTTCGGGGTTGCTGTCGTGAGCGATCTGAGTCGATCGCTTCCGGCAAGGCGACTTCACGGTACTAATGAGGCTCCGTGAGTGAATCGGCGATTTCGCATCAACTGAAACCGCCCAGCGCGCCGCGGCAGACGGCTAACGGCTTGTCTTACGAAGTGAGTACAGGAGCGGTTAAACATTTGGAGTTATATACTTGACTTGCCTTTCCTTCGCTTGCGAGTTCATGGCCGGCTGAACGGGACCAGGGTCCGTATCCACGATGGATCGGATCGATGCGGCCGATCGCAGCGGAAAGCTATTGCGAGGCACGTTGACACCTTTGGGGGATATTCTTCTGAGCCGAATCGCAAGTCTTTCTAACCTGGGGTTGTCAAACGCGAGGAAAGCCAAGCAGGACGAGTTCTACACCCAGTACGTCGACATCCAGAAAGAGGTCGAGGCCTACCTGGAGTTCGACCCCGACACCTTCCGCGGCAAGGTCGTCTACTGCAACTGCGACGACCCATTCGAGAGCAACTTCTTCAAGTATTTTGCCGCCAACTTCAACAAGCTGGGCCTCAAAAAGCTCGTCACCACCAGCTACGACGGCTCCCCCATCGCCGGCCAGGGCACATTGTTCCCGGAATATAACGAGGGGAATGGCAAGCGCCAGAAGCCCAAGGCGCTCGCCGTCACCCTCGACCATGTGAAAGACGAGGACGGCGACGGCGCTGCGAACGTGACCGACGTCGAGCTTTTCCTCAAACGGAACAAGGCCGCCAGGATAGCCTTGAAAGCAGATGAGAAGTACCCCGGGGGCGATTTCCGCAGCCTTGAGTGCATCGTGCTTCTGAAAGAGGCGGACATCGTCGTGACCAACCCGCCGTTCTCCCTCTTCCGCGAATACGTCGCCCAGCTTGTGGAATACGGGAAGAAGTTCCTGATCATTGGCAACGTCCAGGCGCTCACTTACAAGGAGGTCTTCCCGCTCGTCAAGGCTAACAAGCTGTGGATGGGTGTCACCATCCACAGCGGCGACCGCGAGTTCCGCGTTCCCGACAATTACCCGCTGAACGCGGCTGGCTGGCGCGTTGACGAGAACGGCGTTAAGTACATCCGCGTCAAGGGCGTCCGCTGGTACACAAACCTGGACCATGGCCGCCGCCACCAGAAGCTGCCCCTCATGACCATGGAGGACAACCTGCGGTTCAGCAAGCATAACGAGATCAAGGGCAAGGGGGAATACGACCGGTACGACAACTACGACGCGATCGAAGTGCCATTCACTGACGCGATTCCCAGCGACTACGACGGAATGATGGGCGTCCCCATCACGTTCCTCGACAAGTACAACCCCGACCAGTTTGAAATTCTAGGAACAAGCGATAACGGCCTTGTTGATGATGAATTCAAAACAACGCCAGGTTTAACAAAACAATTTGTTGATGACTATTACGAAGGTGGCGGCACAGGAGCATATCAAGAAGGTAATCCAACAGCCGGTTTCTATGAGAACGGTGTGGCGAAAATGGCTTATAAGAGAATTTTCATAGGGCATAAGAAGAAGTGAAATGCAAACAACACTAAGAACCGAGATCAGCGTCGCCAACATCTGCGACGGGTTTGTGTACAACCAATTAGAAGGCAAAGGGTTGTTCGGGCTGGGCGGAAGGCTCACCATTCAGCCGGAGTACCAGCGCAACTACATCTATGCCGACGGCGGTGGCAAGAAAGAGGTGGCGGTCATCGAATCGCTGCTCAAGGGGTATCCGCTCGGGCTGATCTACTTCAACAAAGTCCGTGACGAAAAATTCGAAGTGCTAGACGGCCAGCAACGGATCACCAGTATCGGACGGTTCGTTACGAACAAGTTCGCGATCATGGACAGCGGCAATCCGAAGAACTTCGACAGCTTGCCCGCCGACCAACAAGCCAAGCTTCGGGACTCGAAATTGCTGATCTACGAGTGCGAGGGTACGGAAACCGAGATCAAGCAGTGGTTTGAGACTATCAACATCGCAGGTGTGCCTCTCAACCCCCAAGAGCTCTTAAATGCCATCTACTCCGGACCGTTCGTGACGCTCGCGAAGGCTGAGTTCAGCAATAGCCAGAACGCGAACATCCAGAAGTGGAGCCACTTTGTCAGAGGCAGTGCGAACCGGCAGGAGTTTCTGGAGCGGGCGCTGGATTGGGTGAGCAAGGACGACGTTGGCGGCTACATGAGCCAACATCGCCACGATACCAACATCAATGAGCTGAAGACCTACTTCATCACCGTGATTGATTGGGTTTCGGGCGTCTTTAAGGATGTCGAGAGCGAAATGCGGGGATTGGAGTGGGGACGACTTTACGAGCACTACCGTTCCAAGCCCTATGATCCCACCAAAGTGTCGGCCGAGGTTCAGCGGCTTTACGGCGATCCGTACGTCAAAAATCGTCGCGGGGTCTTCGAATACATTCTTGGTGGCCTGAAAGATACGAAACTCTTAGATGTCCGCGTGTTCGACGACGCGACCAAGAAATCCGTCTTCGCCGCGCAGACCAAAGCTGCCGAGGCCAAGGGCGAATCCAACTGTCCGCTCTGCGCAATGGGGCACGACGCGAACAAGAGCAGGATTTATAAGTTCGCCGAGATGGACGCCGACCACGTTGCAGCATGGAGTACAGGCGGCGGAAGCTCGGCCGACAACTGCCAAATGCTCTGCGTTGCCCACAATCGGGCCAAAGGTAATCGATAATATGGGCGTGCCACAGCCCAGCGCGTAGAGCAGGGGCGGGAAACCCGAGCTTGCGCTCTGCATCGCCGCGGGCCGATATCCCTAGCCGGTCACCGGCCGCGCCATCTGTGTGGCGAAGGTGCCGCAGCGCGGCGACAACTCGCGCAAACGCGCGACCGCTTCGGGCACCAGGGCAATGGCAAAGTCGACATCGTCTTCGGTGGCCGAACCATCGAGGCTGAAGCGCAGGCTGGCGCGCGCCCGGTTCGGCACCACGCCCATGGCGGTCAGCACGTGCGAGGGCTCGGTCGCGCCGGACATGCACGCCGATCCGCCGGAGACGGCGAGACCCTTCAGGTCCAGCGCGATCACCAGCGCCTCGCCTTCCAGGTGGTCGAACCAGATATTGGTGGTATTCGGCACGCGCGGGGCGTCGCCGCCGTATACGCCGGCTTCCCGCACGCGTTCCAGCAGGCCGCGTTCCAGCCGGTCGCGCAGACTGGCCATCCGTGCCGCCTTGTCGCCGCGGAGCTCCGCCATCGCCATCTCGGCCGCCTTACCCAGCCCCACGATGCCCGCCAGGTTCTCCGTGCCGGCACGGCGCTTGCGCTCATGCGGGCCGCCGAACATCAGCGGCTCCATCAGCGTCCCGCGCCGTACGAAGAGCGCGCCCGTACCTTGCGGCGCGTGCATCTTGTGTCCGGAGATGGTGAGCAGATCGCAGCCGATCGTCTGCACGTCGATGGGCAGCTTGCCCGCCGCCTGCACGGCATCGGTGTGGAAGTACACATCGGCTTCGGCGGCAATGCGCCCGATCTCTTCGACCGGCTGGATGGCGCCGATCTCATTGTTCGCCATCATCACGCTGATCAGCCGCGTCTCGGGACGCAGTGCGCGGCGCACCTCCTCCGGGTCGAGCACGGCAGAACCGGAGACCGGCAGAAAGGTGACGGCCATGCCGCGGTCGCGCAAGCGCTCGGCCGCCAGCAGTACTGCGTGGTGTTCGATCGAGGTGGTAATGAGGTGATCGCCCGGCCGCATCAGCCCGAACAGGGCAAAATTGTCGCCCTCCGTGCCACCGCTGGTAAACACCACCTCAGCCTCGCGGCAGTTGAACAGCAGGGCCACCTGTTCGCGCGCGCGTTCCACCGCCGCCCGCGCCCGCTGCCCATGGAAGTGGATCGACGATGCATTCCCAAACTGCTCCGTGAAGTAGGGACGCATGGCCGCAAACACCTCCGGAGCAAGAGGCGTGGTGGCATTCGCATCCATGTAGATACGACGCATATGTGCTCCCATGGTACGCCTCGGAGGGAGCGCGCTCATCCCGCGTTCACCCTGTCGCCGCGATCCGGGAAGACGCGATCCGGGAAGAAAAGAGCAATGCTCTTGTTGCCGCTCGCGGATTTCCACGGCAGCGCGTCGGTCTCGATCATCGCTCGTATGCATACAAAACGCCGCCCAGGTCAGGACGGGCGGACTTCAAGGTGTAGCCGGCATCGAGAAATGTCTGTATGCAGTCTCCGCACTCCGGGGCAAACGTACCGTCGGCGCTGCCGTACACCAGAAATCTGTTGTGGGTTGCGAGGAACGGCGCGAATGCGGTCGTTTTCATGTCCAAATGCGCCCACCGCGCCAGCCGGTCATACGAGACCCGGTAAAAGTCTCCCTCCGCCGGCGCGCCAAAGTACAGATGCTGAACGACTGCAGCGGGGGCATAGCGGAACAAGTAGATGTAGTGGAGCTGCTCGGTGACCAGGATATCCTCACGGGCATCCAGATCCCGGAGCACTCGGTCTCTGGACATGGGATCCCGGGGAGTTCGGCTGAAGGTGATCTTGCTGGCTGGTTCCACCAGAGAAAAGCTGTCGCGCAGCATTCGCTCGCGGACCGCCAGCCCCAGCTCTCCCACCATCAGCACGAACATCGACACAGCGAGCGCCTGGGCAATCCATGGCCGTGCCCGGCGGCTCGGATTCCCAATTCCCGAGTTACCGATTCGGGAGCTGGCCAGTCCTAAAAAGCAGGCGTATCCGGTCAGGCTCGAAAGAAAATAGCGGTCGAAGAACGGACCGTGACTGAATTTGCAACCGATCCAGCCGAGTACCGGAATACATGCGAAAGCTGTGAGCAGGACCACCTCGCGATCCGGAACATGCGAGGTGGCGGATCCCGGTTCCGCTGGCGCCCTCCGGCCCAGCGCGAACAGTCCCAGTGCCAGCAGAAGAACCACATTGGCGGAGCCCAGCACATTCACAAAGAAGAGGGGAATGACACCGTGGAGAGCAGAAAGACCCCCAGGCAGCAGAATCCGAAAGGTGCGAAACATGGGAAGGTAGACGGCGATGGCCAGCGCGAGGGCCAAAGCGATGACCGAGACGATGCTCCAGTCCGTAGCCCTCGCGCCGGGCCGGCTGCGCTTCCTCAACAACAAGCTGTACAGCTCTACAGCGGCGAACGGGAACACCAGATATACCGCGTAGACGTGCGTCATCAAAGCGCCGATAAGGCTGAGTCCAAAGCCGGCGAGCCACCAACGCCGGAAGCGCTCCTGGGCAGTCCTCTGCCAGCAGACCAGCGCGAGCCCGCACCATCCGAGCGTGATGCCGTGCGGCCTGGCCTCGTAGGCGTAGTACTGGGCGAGCGTGAAAAATGGAAAGATTCCCGCGATGCATCCGGCAAGGCGGCCTGCGCGCCGGGCCACGAAGAAGAACAGGCAGACACCGAAGAGCCACACCCCCACCATCTCCGGCAGCCTGGTGGCGATCATCCCTTCTCCGAAGAGCCGCTCCGCGCCTCTGGTGAGCAGGTAGAAGAGGGGCGGATTGAAGTCCGCGCCGTGAGCGACTGCCGTCCAGGTACTTTTAAAATCCGGCAGGCGGCAGAGATAGATAGTGAACAGCTCGTCCAGCCAGAAAGGCTTCTGGCTCGCCCGCAGAAACATGAAACCGAAATACACCAGAGACACGACTGCAACCCCTAGCGTTGTCGTCCAGGCGGATGACTTCGAAATCACTGTCGTGGCGCTCGCCCCGGAGTGGTAGGCGGGTTTTGTAACGGTCATCGTCGGTTGCAATCCCTTGCGTGAGAGCTGATTCCTGTAAGCCGCGAGAGCGTAGTGTCGCCACGGAAACGGGCGCACCCATCTTTCGCAGTTGTTCTTGACCGGTGCCAGTGTGAGTCCAGGGCGCAGCAGCCACTGATGCGCTGACTAGACACAGAGCCATCGCCGAATGGGAACCATTCTGAGCGAAGTTCGCCCGAGTGCGCGATCCAGCCGAAGCATTTGCATCTTCCTGACGCCTCTAGTCGCCAGGCCACCTGAGATGCGGAAGGGGCCGGCAGGCTCCAGCACCCGCCTTATGGTTGCTTGTTGAGGGGCTCGGGGACGCCCACGATCTCTTCGCAATTGCCGTAGGAGTTATCGCGAAGGCCCGGAGCGCCAGCGGTGTGGGTAAGGCGATAGAACTTCTGCGGCGCCTTCGGATCTTTGGGCTTATGAATGTGCACGATCCGTTTGGCCATGTCCCTGTCCATCTTCTTGTAGCAGTAATACTTCGTTCCGACATAGCCATCCTGCAGCGCCTTCTTCGTGGTGATCCCGTGGACACCGTAACTCAGGTCGTAGTTGAAGAGGGCTTCATGCAGATACTCCGAGATCGGGTATCCTGCGGCCTCCTTCTCGCCGTTGTTGAGCGCCAGTACCAGGTCCTTGTTAATCAATCCGATCTCGTTCAGCTTTATCGTCGCGGGCATGGTTCGTCCGTCCTCCGTATGCATAGGCAGTCTACGGAAGCGCCGCAACCGACGCAATCGGAACCGTGCGTGACGGAAATCCGACCCATAGCCTGCGCCGCGCTGCCCATCCACCCTGCCGCAAACTGACTGCGAACCCCAGCTTACATTTCCGTGCGAAATGATCTAGGCTTGCTCCGGCGCAAAAGCGCACGGGGGTGAGTGATGAAGATTCAATGGATGGGAAGCGTCGCGCTCTGCGCGGCAATGTGTGCGCCGGCGATGCTTGCGCAATCGATGCCCGGCACGACGAGTGCCCCACAGCAGAAGACCGACAGCATGGCCGGTATGGCCGGCGCGACGCCGCCGGCGCAGGTTTACACAAAGCTCGCGACCGGACTGTTCGGAGAGATCACCGGTGCGATCGAGGCCATGCCCGAGGACAAGTTCAACTATGTGCCGACGGGCAGCGGCTTCTCCGGCGTGCGTAGCTTCGCCGACCAGGTCAAGCACCTTACAGGAGCAAACTACATGTTCTTTTCCGGATTCGGCCTGTCCGGCGGCATGGATGAGTCCAAAGTCAAGGCGCTGAAGAGCAAGGCGGAGATCGTCGCGGCATGGAAGGACTCCGTGGCTTACGTGCAGAAGGGCATCGACACGATGACGCCGCAGAATGCATTTGCACCCGTGAGTTCCGGCCAGATGAAGGGAACGCGGGTGGGGATGACGAGCTTTTGTCTCGCGCACGCGATGGATCACTATGGGCAGATGGTGGAGTATCTGCGCATGAACAACATTGTTCCGCCAGCCAGCAGGAAGAACTCATAGGATCCGGGTAAGATCGATGCCGCGGAGAGTGGGATGCGTCTCAGGGCGCATAACCCACCCTTTGCGCTCCTGTCATGCGGAGGACGCCGGTTCGGTACAGCGCAAAGAATGGGGCACCCGCCAATTTCCGTCCTCCCATCCTTTGCGCTCCTGTGGTGCGGAGGACGCCGGTTCGGTACGGCGCAAAGAATGGGGCACCCGCAGTGATTATCTGTTTTGGAGCGGCGTGTAGGGCGCCGGATACTCCGGGCCGATGTAGTCGGCGCGTGGGCGGATGAGGCGGTTGTCGTCCAGTTGCTCGATCACGTGTGCGGCCCAACCCGCGATGCGGCTGACTGCGAAGATGGGCGTGAACAGATCCAGGTCAATACCCAGCGTGGTGTAGGTGGACGCGGAATAGAAATCGACGTTCGCGTTCAGCTTCTTCTCCGCCAGTATGTATTGCTCGATGCTGCGGGACATGTCGAACCACTTGGAATTCTTGGAGGAGCGCCCCAGCTCTTCGCTCATCTTGCGCAGATGGGTCGCTCGGGGATCTTCCGTGTGGTACACGCGATGGCCGAAGCCGGAGATCTTTTTCTTATCCGCCAGCAGCTTCTTCACGTGCGCCACGGGATCTTCACCCGCCTGATCGATCGCGAACAGCATGCGCATCACCGCCTCGTTCGCGCCGCCGTGCAGCGGACCTTTGAGCGCTCCGATCGCTCCCGTGATGGCGGAGTGGATGTCAGAGAGCGTGGCCGCGATCACGCGCGCGGCGAAGGTCGAGGCGTTCAGTTCGTGGTCCGCATGCAGGATCAATGCAACATCCAGCGTGCGCGTTGCGGTGTCAGACGGCTTCTCGCCGGTCAGCATCCACAGGAAGTTGCCGGCGTGCGACAGCGACCGGTCGGCCTCTATAATCTTCCGCCCCTTGCGGATCCGGTCGTAGAGCGCGACCAGCATGGCGATCTGCGAGGTCAGCCGGAAGCTCTTGCGTACATTGGCGTCGTGGGTGTTGTCCTTCTCGTCGGCATCGTAGAAGCTGAGCGCGGAAACTCCCGTGCGCAGCACCTCCATCGGGGTCGCTTCCCTGGGAAACGAACGCAGCATCTCGACCATCTTCGGATCGAGGGTGCGCGCCTCCGCCAGCTCTTGCTTGAAGGATTCGATCTCCGCACGGCTGGGCAGCCTGCCGTTCCACAGCAGGAACGTAGTCTCCTCGAAGTTCGATCGCTCGGCGAGCTCGTGGATGTCAATCCCGCGATAGGCGAGCACGCCGGCATCTCCGTCGATGTAGCAAATGCCGGAGTTCGCCGCAACAATGCCTTCCAAACCCTTGGTCGCAACCGCGGTGGCCATACGTATACTCTCCTCGCTCTGGTTAGAACCTTATGGGATGCCGCGTTCCGCCGGAAAGCGTCAGATAAAGGCCCTCGGCCCGTTTGCCTGCGCCTGTCTCCTGCGACCGTGTGCCTGCCGCTCCATGCATGACCCACTCGCGTATGCCCGAACATGCAGTTATAGCGCAGCAGTGAAGTGCTTGTCACATGACCGCCGCGTGCGTCCGCGATCCGGCGCGAATGCTTCGAGCGCCACCTGCGGCGGTTCACCCGCAATCAGACTGCCTACTACGTCGGCCGTGGCGGGAGCCAGCAGAATGCCATTGCGGAAGTGCCCCGCGGCGATGAAGCACCGCGCGGGCGCTCCCAAGGTCTCCTCAGCCGACACTCCGGTGCCCCAAACCCCAATTAGGGGGAGATCGTCTGCGGTGCCCGGACGCAGGCCTGCCCAACGGTCCACGATCACCGCCTGTCTGAGCGCCGGCCAGAGCACTGCCGCCGGTGTGAGCAGGGCATCGACGGCTTCGGGGACGATCCGCTTGTCGAAGCCGGCCTCTTCCACCGTTGCGCCGACCACTACCCGGCCATCGCCGCGGGGAACCAGGTAAACCTGCCTGGAGCGGATGACGGATGGGAGACCCGCACCCTGCGGCAGGCGCACCACGGCCATCTGGCCCTTGCGCGGTGCGATGGCAGTCCCGGCGTCTGCAGCGTCCCCTTGCAGCGTGCCCGCCCACGCGCCCATGCAATTCAGGTAGAAGCCGGCTTCTATCTGGCCATCGTCCATCTCCACCCGCACGCCGCTGCCGGTATGCGACACCGAGCGCACCGCAGCCCCGGTGCGAATCTCGATTCCCGCTGCTCTGGCAGCGAGAGGCATAGCCAGGCACAGGTCGCGCGGGTCCAGGCTGCGTTCCGGAAGCAGGAGAAAGCGATGACCGCCGCTCGACAGTCCCGGAAGGCGCCGTTCCGCTTGGGCCGGCGTGAGTTGCCGATACTGGGTTGAGGTTGGAAGAGGAAGCGCGTCGGAGAGCTGCTGCAGCGTCTCTTGGGTGCGATAGGCCACCGAGATTCCCGAGAGCGCTTCGACGCTCCGCAGAAAGCCGTCATAGAGCGCCTGGCTGTGCGCCGCGAGCGCCAGCAGGGCGGATGGATTCTCCGGATCGTAGGCGGCCAGCATGCCCGCCGCGGCCCAGGAAGCCTCCTGCATCGGCTGACCTCGCTCCACCACGACCACTCTCGCCCCGCGCCTCCGCAGTTCGAGCGCGCATGCCAGCCCGAGGACTCCCGCACCCGCGATGACAATGTCCGCAGTCTCCACGTCTCGATTGTAGCGAGGAGCGCGTAGGGTAACGCGACGGACTGAAACCAATGATCAGGCAACAAAAGCCGTAAATCCTTTGCGGCTGCGGAAACTAGGGACTAGCCTTGTATCTGACACAATTGATCAGTATTGCTACGGGAGTCCTTGGCTATGCAATCCACTGGCGCAAACCGCGCTTCCTCTCCCAATCCGGGTCCCCATTCGGGCACTGAGACTAAGCCGCCTGCGGCAGCGCCCGGCCCTGCCGCGGGCGCTGCGCCGCCTGAGCCGGAGAAACGGCCGCGGCCTCAGCCGATCTGGCCTGGCCCATACAAGAAAGAGCGGTCGCGCGCGAATCCCTTCACCATCATGCTCTCGATCGCAGCGCTGCTCCTCGCACTGGGCGGCCTCTACTGGATATCTTCCATGCAGGACGATCTCGCCCGTCAACGGGATTCCATCCTGACCCTGGAGCAGCAGAATCGAAAGCTGGCAGACCAATCGGAGGAGACTGCGACCGATGCCCGGGCCGCGAGCGAGGCCTTGATGGAGCAGCAAGGGCTGAAGCAGTCAGGGCAGACCACTCCAAAGCCTATCCGGCAGCCCGCCGCGCCCAAAGCTCAGAGCAGCGCCAAAGCCGCGTATGCGCCTGCAAGGCCGTCGCCTCCAGCTCCGCAGCCGAAGAAACAGACCCCGAGCGCTGCACCATCCACCGGCTACGAGCCCGTTGTGCACATTTATCCAACCGCCGCCTATCCGGCGCGAACCGGGAGTTCGGCCGTCGCCGCTTCATCACTGCACAAGCAGCCAGCTCCTGCGTCCCCTCCGCCGCGGGTGGGCCTGCAGGCACACGCCGCGAGCCCCTCCTTTGCGTCGGCGCAACCTTCCGCCGGCAGGGTAGCCAACTCTGGGGTGAGGACCGGATTGTTTGGGAACCCGGCACTCGTGGCTACCCGGAATCTGCCGAGTACTTCAGCGACGGTCGCAGGTCCTGCACCAGCAAAACGGGAGTACCCCATCCCCATCGCCCATCCCGCAGCGGGCCCGAGCAGCAGTCCTTTGGCAGAGAATATTGAACGCGTTGCTACGCTGCAGCGGCATACTTCAGTTCCGCTGCAGGAGTTCCACGTTGCCGAGGGGAGCTTGACCAAGCCATTCCCGGATACCGGTATCGAGGCGAGAAAGCTGGATGCCAAGCATGGAACCTTCCGGCTCATCGTTGTGGGCAGCGACAGCAGTTCGGAACAGAAGGGCACCGTGTTCGAGCCGCTGCCGGTGGTCGATCAGACGACGGGCCGACACTACCGGCTCACGATCACCAATATCCAGAACAATCAGCTCTATGGATATCTCACCGAGGCACGCTGAGGGGATATCTCAACGAGGCCCGCTGAGGGGATATCTCAGCGAGGCCGCTGAGGGGGGTATCTCAACGAAGCCGCTGATCGGGGTGTCTCAGCGAACCCCGCTGAGGGCATCTCAGCGACGACGGCCGGCTGAGGGATTCTGTGTTAGCTCGGCGGCCCCCGCATCGTCAGTTCCCGCGCATTGGCGAAGGAGACGGTCACCGTCATGCCCTTGCGGCTGCCCCATTGTGTGGCGTCGAGCGGGTAATTGAAGACCAGCATGCCGTCGATCGAATCGCCGGGCTGGATGGTCACGTCGCGGCGGAACGGATCCATGCGGATGGGCGCGAGTTGGGGGTAAGCCGCGAAGACCCGCTGAAAGTCGCCGTCGCTGGCCGCAAGGCTCCGCCGCATCTCCCCGTTGGGCAGCGTGAGGGTGGCCCAGGCGTCGTCTACCGTAATCGGCTGTTTGCTCTGGTTGTGAACGCGCACGTGCGCCAGCACCAGCAATTGATCGTAGACCTCATCTTCGCCCGCCATGCCGGGAGCGCCGTCTACTTTGCCGCGTATGGTCGTATGGACCGGAAAGACCGAGATGCGGGCCACGTCGCCGGTAGCCGCAGGCGGCTTCTGCCCCAGCAGGACATACATCGTGATCGCCGCGCAGACCAGCACCGCCGCCAGGACGACGCGAACGGCGAGCCGGCCGAAACTCCGCAGGGGATCGATTTGCGCCAGTCTCGGCCCAATGTCGCGCCCGGCGTCGTCGATCTGCGGAGGATTGGACGAAGTCGTCACGTTGTCTGGCATTTTACCTGCGTCCGGGCCTGACATATGTAAATTGGTTGGGCCGACACGAATGCTCCCCAATTACCGGTACGAAGACAGTCGTTTCTCCCGATGCATCCTGACTCGATCGATTGCTCCCAATGCTAGGATGCGAAGTGTGGCCGACGGCGGTTCGAATGTGCAGCGGAGCAAAGAACGGCGGGGTACGGCGGGGTCTTCTGCGGCTGGCCTACTTTGTCAGCCATCCCATCCAGTACCAGTCGCCCCTCCTGCGGCGCCTTGCGCAGGAACCGGATATCGATCTTCAGGTCTTCTTTTCGAGCGATCACACGGTGCACGGCTACGTAGACGAGGGGTTCGGAGTAAAGGTCGCATGGGATGTGCCGCTGCTGCAGGGCTATCGCTCGGAATTTCTGCCGCGGCTGCGCGAAGCGGGGAGCGAGCCCGGCTTTGCCCGGCCGCTCAACCGGGGCATCTTCCGTCGAATTGAGCAGGGTGGCTTCGATGCGGTCTGGACCCACGGTTACAGCACCGCCAACAATCTCCAGGCCATTCTCGCCGCCAGCCTGCACCGCGTCCCGGTGTTGCTGCGCGCCGAGTCAACCTTGCACGACCGTCCGCGCAGCCGCGCCAAGCTCCTGCTCAAAGAGGCATTTTTCCACGGTCTGCGCCGTCATGTAGCTGCGGTGCTGGCTATTGGGCAGGCGAATGCCCGGTACTGGCGCCGCTACATGGGCGAGGCGGTGCCTATCTTTCAGATGCCGTATGCCGTGGACAATGCCTTCTTCCAGCAGCAGGCGACGGAGGCCGGCGGCGGGCGCGAAGCATTGCGCCAAGAGTTGCAGTTGGAGCCCGGCCGGCCGGTCATCCTGTTCGCTTCCAAACTGCAGGAACGCAAGCGGTGCGCGGATCTGCTGGAAGCGCATCGCATGGTGCTCAAGAACCGGTCGGCTTCCCGGCCGTACCTGCTGATCGTCGGCGATGGCGAGGAGCGGCAGCGGCTGGAGCAGGCCGCGGCCGGCGATCCGGATGCGCGCTTGCTCGTCCGATTCCTGGGGTTCCGCAATCAGACCGAGTTGCCGCGCTTCTTCGATCTTTGCGAGTTGTTCGTGCTGCCCTCGGTTCATGAACCCTGGGGACTGGTGGTAAACGAGGCCATGAATGCGGGCCGGGCAGTGATCGTCAGCGACGACGTCGGATGCCAGGAGGACCTGGTGCGCGACGGTGTCAATGGGGCGGTCTTCCCCGCGCGGGATGTGCCCGCGCTTGCCCAGGCCATTGAGCGCGTTTTGGCGTCCTCCGAGACTGCTGCTCTGATGGGGGAACAGGGACGACGGATGGTTGCGGAGTACAGCTTTGAACAGGACATCCGGGGGCTTCGCCAGGCGCTGGCAGCCTGTGTGCCGGGATTCATCGCATGAACACGCCAACAGCCTCGGTCCTCATCTTGACGCGGAACGAAGAACAGGATCTTCCCGGATGTCTGGAGTCGGTCTTCTGGTCGGACGATGTGCATGTCTTCGATTCCTACAGCAGCGACCGTACCGTCGAAATTGCTACGAACTGGGGCGCGCATGTGGCGCAACGTGCCTTCGATAACTACTCCAGCCACCGCAATGCCGCCTTCGCCAAGCTGCGCTTCCGGCATCCCTGGGTACTGCTCCTGGATGCGGACGAGCGCGTGACTCCGGCGCTGGCGGCTGCCATCGAGCGGGCTGTGGCCGAGAATGACCCCGCCTCCGCGGCCTATCGCGTGCGCCGTCGTGATTATCTGTGGGGCACCTGGCTGCGCCATGCGCAGATCTCTCCCTTCTATATCCGTCTGGTGCGCCCGGAGGTGGCGCGCTATACGCGGGAGATCAACGAGGTATTGGAGATTGCCGGGCCGGTGGGAGAACTGGAAGGTGCTTTGGACCACTACCCGTTTTCGAAGGGCATCGCGCACTGGCTGCGCAAGCACAATCGCTACTCCACCATGGAAGCGGAGTTGATTGCGAGCGGTACCGGGCTGCAACAGCCCTCACTGAAGCTGGCCCTGCGCAGCCGTGACTTCCATGAACGCCGATTGCACCAGAAGGCGCTCTTCTACCGCTTGCCCGGCCGGCCGCTGCTGAAGTGGCTCTATATGGTTGTGGTTCGCGGGGCTTTTCTGGATGGACGTTCGGGGCTGACCTACGCGACTTTGCAATCCTTTTACGAGTACATGATCGTGCTCAAGACCAGAGAACTGAGACTGCGGCGGCCCTCCTGACCGGACCGGCCCTCCTGACCGGACAGGCCCTCCTGAACGGCAGGCTGTAGATCTCGCAGCGCCGGCTCTCTCCCTCTCAAGGCTCACGACCGCCGCCGGCAAGCTCGCGGACCCCGCTTTGAAGCTTGCGGAGAGCATGGCCCGCAGAGCATGGCGAGGACGGTACCACCCGCTTGGAGGCCGCTCCTGCGTAGGGTAGTATCGGAAGCAACAGCAATCCATTCCACCCGGGTACCCGGTCGCTTTCGCGCCACACGGCCCACAGTTATCGAAGGTGCATCTGGCATGACACGTGCGTGGTATGGGCAGCGGGCGGCGCTTCATTTCCATTGGAACAGTGGAAGTGCGGTGCGCGTGGCGATAAGGTATGGAAGTGGCCGGGAGCGTGCCGACAGGAGTGTCTGCACCCCGGGATCGATGTGGGATGCCGGACATGGCTGACGGTTCGCAGTATTCGCCGCCTCTGAGTATTGAAACGGACTCGCCGCTGGGGCCCCGCTCGGCGCAGGACGGCCTCTCGCTGTCCGATGTGAGCCGGGTCGTCCTCAAATGGAAGTGGCTCATTCTGGGGCTGCTGGTGGTTGCGCTGGTTCTGGGCTATATGTACTCCCGTAGCCGGATACGGCTCTACGAGGCTACCGCCACCGTCGATCTCAACCCGTCGCAGACCAACATGGGTTTGAGCGATCTGATCGAGCAGAGCCTGTCATCGGAAGATGTTCGTCTGCCGACTGAAGTTGTCAGGATGCAGAGCAACCTGGTGGTCTTCGGTACCATCAAGCGCCTGGCGGAGCAGCATAAGGGTCCTTTCCCGCACGCCTTCGACAACCTGCCCGCCAATGCCGGGATGGACGCGTTTCCGGCTCCGGAGCTGGAGGGCATGATCGGCCAGGTGCGCGGCTCGCTCAGAATCGGCGTCGAGACCGGCACCGACATCATCGGCCTCACCTACCGCGACATTTCGCCTGAAGTTGCGCGCGATGTCGTCAACACCATCGTTGAAGTCTATCTCGAGCGCAGCCTCGACGATCACATGCAGGGGACCGGACGCGTCACCCGCTGGCTCTCGAACGAGATGGAAGAGTTGCGCCGGGACGCAGACAAGGCGCAGGGGCGTCTGGCCGACTATCAGAAGGCGCACAGCATCATCGGTGGTACGCAGACGGATAGTCTCGCGGTGGACCGGCTGCGGACGGAGAACGGCCAGATCGCCGCCGCCCAGGCGGAACGCATCGTGCGCGAAGCAAAGTTGCGCATCGCCGAGTCCAACGATCCGGACCTGGTCGCCTCCGTCGCGCCCAGCGGCACGTTGATCTCCCTGCACTCCCAACAGATGGCTCTCCAGGCGCAGTACGACCAGCTCACGACAAAGTATGGCGTGGGTTATCCGCGGGTGCGTCAGTTGAAGAACGAGTTGGCGGCCATTCAGGCGCAGGTGAACGTCGAGATGCTCAATGTGCAGCGGCGCATTCGAGACGAGTATCAGACCTCCACGCATACCGTGCAACTGCTGCAGGATCAGCTCGAAGGCGAGATGCAGGGCGCCTACAAGCTGAACGAGAGCGCGGCGCAGTATGCCCTGCTGCGTCAGGATGCCGCGTCCAGCCGCACGCTTTACGACCAGTTGCAGTTGAAGCTGAAGGAGTCCAATCTGGCCTCCGGCCTCAACACCGCATCCGTGAACGTGATCGACGAAGCCATGCTGCCGCTCGCGCCGGTCACCCCGGATACGCGCATGAACATGGGTGTCGCCGGGGCATTGGGGCTCATGCTGGGACTGATCCTGGCCTTTATTCTCGACTCGCTCGACGATACGCTGCGCACCACCGACGATGTCGAAGCCTTCTCCGGCATGCTCTCGATCGGCGCCATCCCGCACTTCCAGTCGGCCGTCAGGAAGACCGCCGCCGGTATGGCGAGTGCGGACGATTCACAGGAGCGCGGCCGCCTCATCTCGCTCTCCGCACCGGCGTCGCCGACGGCCGAGGCCTATCGCGCGCTGCGCTCCTCCATTCTGCTGAGCGCCATCGACAATCCGCTGAAGACACTGGTGATGACCAGCGCCTTCATGTCCGAGGGCAAGTCCACGCTCTCCGCCAATATCGCGGTGATGCTGGCGCAGCGCGGCGAGCGCGTTCTCATTGTGGATGCAGACCTGCGCCGCAGCACGCTGCATCTCCTGTTCGGCATCAAGCGCCCCACCCAGGGGCTGACCAACCTGTTGAGCCGGCAGAGCGACGACTCCGTCTACCTGCAACCGGTCGAAGAGCTGCCGACGCTCACCTATCTGCCGTCCGGTGTAGTGCCGCCCAATCCGGCAGAGCTGCTGGCCTCCCAGCGTATGGCCGAGATGATGCGTAACTGGGCCGAGGAATTCGACCGCGTCATCATCGACACGGCGCCGGTCCTGGCTGTGTCGGACTCCCTGGCGCTCGCGGCCAGGGCAGATTCCGTGCTGCTGGTGGTGCGCGCGGGGGTCACCCGCAAGAAGGCGCTGCTGCGTACCCGCGAACTGCTGCGCCGCGTCAATGCGCACCTGCTCGGCGCGGTGGTCAACGATATCAATCTGCGCAGGGACAGCTACTACAACTACACCGGACCCTACACCTACGGTTACGGCTATACGGGCGAGGCACAGCCTGGCGAAGCACAGCCTGAAGAGGCGAAACATTAGAGTGAGGATCGAGCGCTATCTTCGTGCGATGCTCGCAGCCTGCCTGCTTCTGACGCCTGGGGCCATCCCGCCAGCAGCGCAAGCCATGGGTCAGCAGGGCTCCACTCCGCCCCTCGGCGGCGGCCTTTACGGCCAGCAGAGTACCGGACAAGGCTACGGCCAAAGCTCGACGCCCACCTCCGGGCAGACGGGCGATTCGTCCCTGGGCCAGGGCGTCGGTCAAAGCGTAAACCAAAGTGTGGGTCAGGGAGGCGTGGGTCAGGGAGGCGTGGGTCAGCCGCAGAGCGCCAATCCTTCCTTCGGACAGCCCGGCGCCGGTCTGCCCCTGAGCAATCCGATGGGCAATCCGACCGGCCAGCAGTTGGCCACCGGCATGGATATCCCCCAGGCCAGCGCCAATCCGCAGATCGCCGACGGAGACCTTCTGGACGTGATGGTCTTCGATACCCCGGAGCTCTCCGGCCGCTTTCGCGTCAGCAATTCAGGCAATATTACTCTGCCCCTTGTGGGTTCGCTTCAGGTCTCCGGGCTCACGGCAGTGGAAGCTAGTGAAAGGATTGCCGCAAAGTTCAAGGAGAAGCAGGTCCTGCTGCAGCCGCAGGTATCGGTCTTCGTGGCCGAGTACGCGGTGCGGGGCGTTACTATCACCGGGGAGGTGCGCGGCTCCGGTATCTTCCCGCTCAACGGCCCGCGTAATCTCACGGACATCCTCGCCCAGGCGGGCGGCCTTGGTGAGTCGGCTTCGAAGACGGTCAGCATCGTCCATCGCAATGATCCGTCGCACATCATTACGGTCAAGCTCAATGTGGGCCCCCAGACGCCGGCTTCGATCGCCGCCGCAAACATTGCCATTCTGCCGGGAGACACCATTTATGTAGCCCGCTCCGGCGTCGTGTACGTGGTAGGGGATTTGAACCGTCCAGGCGGATATCAGGTGGAGCACAATAATCGACTGACGCTGCTCGAGGCCGTGGCCCTGGCGGGAGGGCCGACGCAAACCTCGAAGCTATCGGATGCGCGCCTGATCCGGCGTTCCGAGACCGGCCGCGAAGAGCTGAAGGTGGACCTGAAGAAGATTCTCTACGGCGGCGGCCCGGACATGCTGCTGACCGACGGCGACATTCTGTTCGTTCCCATCAGCCAGCGCAAGGTGTTCACGCAACGGGGCATCGACACTGCGATCAATGCTGCGTCCGCTTTCGCGCTCTACAAGTTGAGCACGCAGTAGCGGGGTTGCGGCGAATGGCTGTCAGCCTCGCCGCGGGATGCCTGGCACGACTACCGCCGGTAGATACCAGACACAGGGCATTTGATACACAGGATTGAACGACTTTATGCGAATTCTTCTCTTCGGCAGCAACGGGCAGGTCGGCACCGCATTTCGCGGGCTCGGCTTGCGTGCGGCAGACCAGATGATCGCCGTAGGACGGGAGCAGTGCGACCTCGCCGATGCCGCCGCCATTCGCCGCACCATTCGCCAGACAGCGCCGGAGGTCATCGTGAATGCCGCGGCTTACACCGCTGTGGACCGCGCTGAAACCGATGGGGATCTATGTTTCTCAATTAACGCCGACGCGCCTGCAATGATGGCGGAAGAGGCAGCCGCCACCGGCGCGACCCTGGTGCACTACTCCACGGATTACGTCTTCGATGGCTCGAAGACCTCACCCTGGCAGGAGGATGATCCCGCCACGCCGCTGAACGTGTACGGAGCCTCCAAGCTCGCCGGCGAACAGCGCATCGCCGCAACCGACGCACGCTATGCGATCTTTCGCACGAGCTGGGTCTATAGCAATCACGGCAGTAACTTTTTGAAATCCATGCTGCGCCTGGGAGCGGAGCGGCCGGAGCTGCGCATTGTGGACGATCAGCGGGGAGCGCCCACCTCCGCTCAAGCGATCGCCGAGGCCACCATGCGCGTCCTCTCCGGAGGTCCCGCGCTTGCTCCCGGCATCTACCACCTGACGGCCGGCGGCGCGACCACGTGGTGCGGCTTCGCTCGCGCCATCTTTGCCGGATCCGGGCTGACGCGGCAGCCTAAAGTAACGGCAATCGCCTCCAGTGACTATCTAACTCCAGCGCGCCGTCCGATGTACTCGGTGTTATCGCACGAAAAGTTCGAGCGCACCTTTGGCTTTCGTCTGTCCGGCTGGCAGAAGCAGTTGGCCGAGGTGCTGGCCGAACGAGCGGGCGTGGCGGCAACCGCACAAAACAGGGTTCGCGAAACGGCGATGAGGGAAGGGAACTGACCACCGTGGAGATGACCAGTACAACTCTCGATGGCGTGAAGATTCTCGACCCGCGCGTGTTCCGCGATAGCCGCGGCTTCTTTCTGGAGAGCTACAACCAGCGGACCTTCGCGGAGCTAGGCCTGCCGGTCACCTTCGTGCAGGACAACCACTCGCGGTCAGAGCGTGGCGTGCTGCGCGGCATCCACTACCAACTGGTGCAGCCGCAGGGCAAGCTGGTGCGTGCCGTGCGCGGCGAGATATTCGATGTCGCGGTCGATCTCCGCCGTTCGTCGCCCCAGTTCGGCCGCTGGGCGGGGGTTCGGCTCAGCGAAGAGAACCATCGCATGCTGTGGGTCCCGGCGGGTTTCGGGCACGGCTTTCTGGTGCTGTCGGACATCGCCGAAGTGCTCTATAAGGCCACGGATTTCTATGCCCCACAAGGCGAACGCAGCGTGCTTTGGAACGATCCGGAGATCGGCATCGAGTGGCCCGATCTGGAAACCCTTGAGAACGGTCCGTCGCTCTCCGCCAAGGATGCGGGGGGCAAGCGGCTGGCGGAGGCTGAAGTCTTTGCCTGAGATAAAATTGCCGGATTGCGGGCGCGACCTTCTGCCCTTTTCAGCAGACGAACGAGAACAGAAACGAGTGTGGGCATGGGACGAAGCATCCTAAGCCGGACCATCCTGGTCACGGGCGGCGCGGGGTTTATCGGTGCGAATTTCGTGCTGCAGCGCGTCGCCGCGAGGGACCGCGTCATCAACCTGGATAAGCTGACCTATGCCGGAAATCTGCAGAGTCTGCTGTCGCTCGAGGATGATGACCGCCATCAGTTCGTGCATGGCGGTATCGAGGATGGATCCCTGGTGACGCAGTTACTGACCAAGCACCAGCCGGAGGCGGTGGTGCATTTCGCGGCGGAGAGCCATGTCGACCGCTCCATCCTTGGCCCCGAAGACTTCGTGCTGACCAACGTGGTCGGTACCTTCCGCCTGCTGGAGGCGGCGCTTGGCTACTGGCGCTCGCTCGAAGGCCAGAGCCGGGAGAGCTTCCGCTTCCTGCATGTCTCTACCGACGAGGTCTACGGCTCGTTGAGCAAGACCGATCCCGCCTTCGAGGAGACGACCGGGTACAGCCCCAACAGTCCGTACTCCGCCTCCAAGGCCGCCAGCGATCATCTGGTGCGCGCCTATCACCACACCTATGGGCTGCCCACGCTTACCACCAACTGCTCCAACAACTACGGACCGCTCCAGTTTCCCGAGAAGCTGATCCCGTTGATGATCCTGAACGCTCTCGCCGGCAAACCTCTACCGGTGTACGGGGATGGCCTCAACGTCCGCGACTGGCTCTACGTCGGCGACCACTGTGAGGCGATCGCGACGGTGCTGGCTGGCGGCCGTGTGGGCGAGACCTACAACGTGGGCGGTCTGAACGAGATGTCGAACATCGACGTCGTCTCCACCATCTGCGAAATTATGGACGAGCTTCACCCTTCCGGCCGGCCGCATCGTCAGCTCATCACCTATGTGAAGGACCGCCCCGGCCACGACCGCCGCTATGCCATCAACTGCAGCAAGCTGCAACGCGAGCTGGGGTGGCAGCCGCGCGAGAGCTTCGCCACCGGGATTCGGAAGACGGTCGCCTGGTATCTGGAGCATCTGGACTGGGCTGAGGCGATCACCAGCGGCACATACCGCCAGTGGATGGATCTTAACTACGCTGCCCGGGAGGCCATGTGAGAGGCATCGTCCTCGCCGGCGGCACCGGTTCGCGTCTTTATCCAGTCACGCTCGCGGTCTCCAAGCAGCTTGTCCCCATCTATGACAAGCCGATGATCTACTTCCCGCTCAGCACGCTGATGCTGGCGGGGATCCGCGAGATCCTCATCATCTCGACTCCGGTCGATCTGCCCCGCTTCCGCGACCTGCTGGGCGACGGCCGGCGCTGGGGACTGGAGATCTGCTACGCCGAGCAGCCGAAACCCGAGGGACTCGCCCAGGCGTTCCTGATCGGCGGGACATTCGCGCGAAACGAGCCGTGTGCGCTGGTGCTGGGAGATAACATCTTCTACGGGCACGAGATGGGTACCATGGTGCAGGAGGCCGCGGCCACTCGTGAGGGCGCGGTGGTCTTCGCCTATCCGGTGCAGAACCCGGAGGCTTACGGGGTGGTGGAGTTCGACCGCAACGGTGACGCCATGAGCCTGGAAGAGAAGCCGGAGCGGCCAAAATCGCGCTATGCCGTCACCGGGCTCTATTTTTACGATGGCCGTGTAGTCGAATACGCCAAGTCTCTAAAGCCATCGCGTCGTGGAGAGCTGGAAATCACTGATTTAAACCGGCTCTATCTGGAGCAGCGGAAGCTGAAGGTGGTATCGATGGGCCGAGGCATGGCCTGGCTCGATACCGGTACGCACGACTCCATGCTCGATGCATCCATGTTCATTGCCACGCTCGAAAAGCGGCAAGGACTGAAGATAGCCTGTCCGGAAGAGATCGCCTATCGTATGGGTTACATCTCAGCCGGACAGTTGGAGGCATTGGCCGAGCCACTGGTCAAGAGTGGATACGGGTTGTATCTTCAGCAGATCCTGGCAGAATCCCGGGCCCACCCGGCAAAAGAGACCATAGACTGAGCAACCTTAAGGATGAGCCATGGCAGCGGCCTGGGGCGCATCCAAGAATCGGAACCTATGAAAGATCGCCTCGAAGAGCTTCGGCAGTTGCAGCAATGGGAGGGAGCGGCCCTGCTCGATGAAGAGCTGGCGCCGCAACGGACCCACGAGCGTCCGCAACTCGATCTCGGGACCTATCGCAAAAATCATACAGCGTCGGTGCTGCTCAAGCGGGCGCTGTGGGAATCCGTCCAGCTCGCCTTTCTGCCGCTGCGTCCGCGCGCGCTCAGCGGTTTACGTGTCGCCCTGCTGCGCGCCTTCGGAGCGAAGATCGGCGAGCATGTCCTGATCTGCGGCGGAGTCCGGGTGCATGTGCCATGGAATCTCGAGCTGGGTGACTACGCGGTGATCGGCGACAAGGTCGAGATCTACAACCTCGCGCACGTGCGTATCGGGGCGCACGCCGTCGTCTCCCAGCGCGCGTATCTCTGCTCGTCCAGTCACGACTACACCCGCACCGATTTCCCGCTGTACTCGTTGCCCATCACCATCGGATCTCAGGCCTGGATCGCGTCCGGCGCCTTCATCGCGCCGGGGATCACCGTGGGCGAGGGAAGCGTCGTGGGAGCCAATTCAGTGGTCATCAAAGACATCCCCGAATGGACGGTCGCCGCTGGCAATCCCTGCCGGTTATTGAAGCCTCGTGTGCTACACCCCAGCGACCCACAACCCGGCAACGACGCTCGCTGAGCGATCTCTCCTCCCTGCCATGTGCGCGCGCAGATTACGTTTTCTTCATCCGTCCATCGAAACACTGCATTCGGTGAGATTCCCGCTCCAGCTCGACAGCAGAGACACCGATAGGAGAGATGGCTGGGCCGCCTTGTGCCCGATTCCCGTATGAAGATCCTGTTGATCGGGAATTACCCGGAGGACCGCCAGGAGAGCATGCAGCGCTATGCTGATCTGCTCCTCGATCAGCTTCGCGCGCGCGATCACGCGGTCACGCTGCTGTCGCCCTCGGTGGTGCTCGGCCGCCTTGCGCGGCCTGGATCGTGGCTGCACAAGTGGCTCGCCTATATCGACAAGTTTCTGCTCTTCAAATTGCGCCTGAAGCACGCGGCCCGGGCGGCTGACAGCATTCACACCTGCGATCAGTCGAACGCCATGTACGTGGCGGCGATCCAACACATTCCGCATCTGGTCACCTGCCATGACATCCTCGCCATTCGTAGCGCGCTCGGGCATTTCCCGGAAAATCCTACCTCCCCCTCCGGAAACATCTTTCAGCGGCTGATTGTGCGCGGTCTGCGCAGCGCAGCATCGATCGCGTGCGTATCCGTCAAGACGCGCGATGATCTTGAGCGCTATCTCGATCTATCCGGCGAACGGCTGCATGTGGTGCCCACGTCTCTGCACTGGCCCTACGCCCCGGCTCCTCCGGAACGCGTTGCCGAGGCTCTTGCGGAGGTAGGTATTCCCGCCGGCACGCCATATTTTCTGCACGTTGGCGCCGACCACTGGTACAAAAACAGGCTCGCTGTGCTGCGGATATTCGCCGCCCTTCGCGAGCAGCCTCCATTCGCCGAGGCCTCGCTGGTGATGACTGGCGACGTCTGGCCGCCGGCCTTTCGCCGCTTCCTGGAGGAACACGGGATTGCCGCGGATGCCCATCTCGTAAACCATGCGAGCAATGAGCAGCTTCAGGCGCTCTACACCGGCGCCCAGGCACTTATCTTTCCTTCGCGCGAAGAGGGATTCGGCTGGCCCATCCTGGAGGCGCAGGCCTGCGGCTGTCCCGTGGCGGTCCCGGACCGTCCCCCGATGAACGCGACCGCGGGCCCATCCGGCATTCTGATCGATGCTGACGACCCCACCGACGCGGCCGCAGCGATCGCTCAGGGGCTCGCAGCCCGTTCCGATCTCCAGCAGGCTGGCATGCGCAATCTGGAGCGCTTCAGTCCCGAAAACATGATCGGCGCCTACCTCCATCTCTATCGAACAGAGATTGCCAAACGTGGAGCAGACGGGGCCGGCTAACGCTCGGCTTCTCTCGGACCAGGGACGGCTTCGAGGCTGATCAAGCCAGTGCAATCCGGCCGTCAGAGGCCTGCTCACGTATACTCGGTGAGGCGATCTACATCAGAGTTGGAGAGGATTTTGAGCGTAATGAGCGAGTCGGTGTCCATTGCAGTTGTCGGATCCGGGTACGTGGGCCTGGTCGCCGCGGCGTGTTTCGCGGAGATCGGCCACACCGTGGTCTGCATCGACAACGATGAGCAGAAGGTAGCGATGCTGCGGGACGGCGGTGTGCCGATCCACGAGGATCTTCTTCCCGAATTACTCGAGCGCCACCGCAATGTACGGCTCCACTTCGCCTCGGATCTTCGTTCCGCCGCCCAGAATGCGCAGGCGATCTTCGTCGCCGTTGGAACGCCCCAGTCGGAATCCGGCAACGCCGATCTTTCCTACGTGGATGCTGTGGCCACGCAGATCGCCCAGTCCATCGACGGCTACAAGGTCATCGTAGAGAAGAGCACCGTTCCGGTCTACACCAATGAGTGGATCCGGCGCGTGGTGGAGCGCAACGGCACGCCGCGCGGCCACTTCGACGTCGTCTCCAATCCCGAGTTTCTCCGGGAGGGCACGGCTGTCGTTGATTTTCTGCACCCCGATCGCATCGTCGTGGGCGCGGATAATGCGCGTGCCGCGTCCGTTCTGCGCGCCATTTATCAGCCGCTGACTTCGGGCGAGTACTACAAGAGCGACAACGCCATCATCGGCCATCGCACCATCTCCGATCCGCCGCCCTTCCTGCTCACCTCCACCAAGGCGGCTGAACTCATCAAGCACGCGTCGAATGCCTTCCTGGCGATGAAGATCTCATTCATTAACGCGGTTGCAAACGTGTGCGAGGCGGTGGATGCGAACGTCGAAGAGGTCTCCCGCGGCATGGGGCTGGATTCGCGCATCGGATCGCAGTTCCTGCGCGCCGGCATCGGTTATGGCGGGTCCTGCTTCCCTAAAGATGTCGCGGCCTTCCGCTACGTGGCGGAACAGCTCAATGTGGATTTTGGCATTCTCGCCGAAGTGGAAAAGATCAACGAGCAGCAGAAGCGGCGCTTCTTCAACAAGGTCCGCTCGGCGCTCTGGACCTTCCGCGGAAAGCGGCTTGCCGTGCTCGGCCTGGCCTTCAAGGGCGGCACGGACGACGTGCGCGAGTCCCCCGCCTTCGAGATCATCAACATGCTTCTGGCGGAGGGCTGTTCCATCTGCGCTTATGATCCGGCAGCGTCGGAGCGAGCGCAGATAGAGTTGCCACCGGGCGCCTGTATGCGCTATGCCACCGATCCCTACGCGGCCGCCGAGGATGCCGATGCGCTCCTGATCTTGAGCGACTGGCAGGATTTTGCTGAACTGGACCTGGACCGGCTGCACTACACGCTGCGTTATCCCATTGTGATCGACGGCCGCAATCTTTACGATCCGCAGGAGATGCTGGACAAGGGCTTTACCTATCTCAGCGTCGGTCGTCCCGCCATGTATCCGGCACGCGATTCAACGACGGCGCATCGTCTGCCATAAACGCAAGCTCCGTAGCCAGGTTGCCGTTCGGATTGAGTCCCAGGTTTGAAGGGGACGGTCTTCAGGCGGTCCGGGAATATCCAAGATGGATGCGGCTCCAGCCGCTGAGAGGCCGCTCATAGTGCCTTCCGCGAAACCCGTTCTGGTAACCGGAGCCGCGGGGTTTCTGGGCTCCCACCTGGTGGATAGACTGCTCGGTGACGGCTGTGTTGTGCTGGGTGTCGACAACTTCTCGACCGGCCGTTCCTCCAATATCGAGCACCTCCGCAACGAGCCGCGCTTCTCGTTGATCGAAAGCGATATCTGCGAGCCCCTCGACCCCGGCGCGGTCGCGTACATCTTTAATTTCGCCTCTCCGGCCAGTCCGGCGGACTACGCACGATTGGGGCCGGAGACGCTCCGCGTCGGCTCCTACGGCACTTGCAACACGCTGCAGATTGCCAGAACCTATACCGCCGGCTATCTCCACGCGTCCACCTCCGAATGCTACGGCGACCCCCAGATCCATCCACAGAACGAAACCTACTGGGGCAACGTGAATCCGGTTGGGCCGCGGTCGGTCTATGACGAAGCCAAGCGCTTTTCTGAGGCGACCGTGATGGCCTGGCACCGCTATTACGGCGTGAACACCCGGCTGGTTCGGATCTTCAACACCTACGGCCCTCGCCTGCAGCCGAGTGATGGCCGGGTGATCTCCAATTTCATGATGCAGGCGCTCCGCGGAGAAGACCTTACACTCTACGGAGATGGAACCCAGACTCGTTCCTTCTGCTATGTCGCCGACCTGATCGAAGGCATCCTGCGCTTGAGCCGCAGCGAGGAGCACCTGCCGGTCAATATCGGCAACCCGGTTGAATGGACCATCGCCGAGTGCGCGCAGCAAGTGCTCGCGGTCACGGGCTCTTCGAGTAAAGTTGTGAGCCTGCCCCTGCCCGTGGACGACCCCACCCGCCGCCGGCCCGATATCACCCGCGCCCGAACGCTACTCGGCTGGGAGCCCGTTGTTCCGCTCCGTCAGGGTCTCGAGATGTCGCTCGACTACTTCAGAGATGCGGTCAGACAACCAGTCCGCGCCTGAACGGCAGCGAGACGGTCCAGCGCGGTTTCCCGCCACTCCGTTCGCTCCCGCCGGCGCATCTCCCTTGTGATATCGCACATCCTACGGTCGGACGTGCTTGAGGGCCGTGCGGTATAAGAATGGAGAAGGGGAACCAGCATGCAAATTGGAATGGTTGGACTGGGGCGCATGGGCGCGAACATGACCAGGCGGCTGATGGAAGCGGGACATCAATGTGTTGTCTATGACCTTAGCCAGGAGGCGGTGCAGAAGCTGGGCGGCGAAGGCGCCACGGCGTCCTCCTCCTTTCAGGATTTCGTTGGCAAGTTGCAGACGCCGCGCGTGGTGTGGCTGATGGTGCCGGCAGGGGTGGTCGATGAGACGCTGGACAAGATCGAACCGCATCTCGAAGCTAACGACATCGTCGTCGATGGCGGGAACTCGTATTACATCGACGACATCCGTCACTCCAAAAGGCTGGCGGACAAGGGAATCCGCTTCATCGATTGCGGCGTGAGCGGTGGCGTCTGGGGCAAGGAGCGCGGCTACTGCCTGATGATCGGCGGCCCCGACGAGGCGGTTAAGTACCTCGATCCCATCTTCAAGACATTGGCTCCGGGCCGCGGTTCGATCGAGCGCACCCCCGGCCGTGAGAAGGCTCCGGCCAGCACCGCCGAGGAGGGCTATCTGCACTGCGGACCTTCGGGCGCGGGTCACTTTGTGAAGATGGTTCACAACGGCATCGAATACGGACTGATGGCGGCCTACGCCGAGGGCATGAACGTGCTCAAGCAGGCCAACATCGGCAAGCGGCAGAAGCAGAAGTCGGATGCCGAGAACACGCCGCTGCGTAACCCGGAGCACTACCAGTACGACATTCCGTTGCCTGAAGTGGCGGAGGTGTGGCGCCGCGGGAGCGTGGTCTCGTCCTGGCTGCTCGATCTCACGGCAACAGCGCTGCTGGAGCAGCCGGAGCTGGCCAGTTTCAGCGGGCGCGTCTCCGATTCCGGCGAAGGCCGGTGGACCATCCTCGCAGCAATCGATGAGGGCGTGCCGGTGGAGGTGCTCAGCTCCGCGCTCTATCAGCGCTTCTCCTCACGCGGACTGGCGGATTTCTCCGACAAGCTGCTCTCCGCCATGCGCTTCCAGTTCGGCGGCCACGTGGAAGGAAAGGCCGAGAAGTAGCGCAGTCGCCTTCGTCGCGAACAGCCAAGGGACCGCGCAACGCATGCTGTGCGGTCCTTGCCCTTAGCAGCAGAGCGTCTTCTCGCTGCGCTCCTACTGCGGTGTCTGACCGTGCTTCATCTGGTCCTGCTTCATAGGGTCGCTCTTGACCGATTTGTCCATGGAGCCCTTCTGCATCGAGTCCTGATGCATCGAGTCCTGATGCATCGCATCGCTGTGCATGGCATCCTTGCTCGTCTTCTTCTGCTGCTTCATCTTCTTGCTGGTAGATTTCTTGTCCATCGAATCGTGGTTCATCGATCCGCTGCCGTGGCCCATGGAATCCTGCTTCATGGATCCGCTCTGCTGCTGCGTTTGCGGCTGCTGGTTGTTGTCATGCATTGTGTCCTGCTGAGCGATGGCGGGCAGGCCGGCCTGGAGCAGGCCAGCCGCTGTAAGAACAAGCGCGAAACGCTTCATCATATCTGTCTCCTATGGGGTTCAGCGCTTCCGCGCCGATCGTACGTCCCTATGAGTCCGAATCCAGCGCAAGTTACAGCCGGTTCCAGTTGCATGATCCCGCTGTTTTGTCTGGGCAGATATCTGAATAGATATCCGAATAGATATTCGGGACCAACTCCGCGTGTAACCTATGCAAGGGCCCGGCGTCATACCTGCCAGGGGAGACAGCATGACTTCTAGCGCGCGGTCGTTGGTAACGCTGCTTGCATTCGGGTTCGCAGTCCTGTGCGCCCAGCCAGCTTTGGGCGCGGATAACCTCAAGCTGAACGCGCATCTCGATTACAGCAGCGACAGCATTGACGGTCCGCTGATCACCGGAGACAACATGCAAGCCGGCGAAGTACCGGGCAAGCCGAACTATATCATCATTTATGGCGAGGGCTGCTTCAACTCCAAGCGGCAGGCCCGGCGTACCGTACACCTGTATGAGCGCTACCGCGATCGCGTCCACTTCGTAGTCATCGATCTCGATCAACCTCAAACCTCAGACCAGCAGCAACTCGTGCACAAGTACTATGGAGGCTCTATCCCGGACGTGATCGTTGTGGATGGGCAGGAACGGCCCCTCTATGCTCAAGCTGGGGAGGTGAGCGAAGAGGACCTGAGCAAGATCTTCGATCGGGCGTTGCAGTAGTTCAGTGTGGGAGTGGATCGGTTCGACCGCGTGATTACGCGCGGTACGGACAGAAGGAACGGCATAGCGCATAGGATGGCGATGGCTGCGGAAGAATCGACGCTGATCGCCCGCATAGTGAGCGGGGAGCAGGATCTTTTCCATGACCTGATACGACCCTACGAGCGCCTCGTCTATCTCACCGCCCTGTCGGTTGTGAAGAATGAGTCGGAAGCGGAGGATGTCTCGCAGGAAGCGATCATCAAAGCGTTCAGAGCGCTTGCCCGGTTTCGGGGAGAGGCCAAATTCAGCACGTGGCTGGTATCGATCGTGCTGAATGAAGCCCGCGGCCGGCTGCGGAAGACGGGAAGAAGGCTGCTGGCGTCGCTCGATGAGACGGCCGAAGAGGGTGGAGACTTCACGCCGGTACTCCTCGCCGACTGGCGGGAGATTCCGAGCGAAGCTTTGGAACGGAAAGAACTGGCCAGCGCGATCGAACAGGCGGTGCAGGATCTGCCGGTGATCTATCGTGAGGTGTTCGTGCTTCGGGATCAGGAGCAGCTCAGCATGGACGAGATCGCTCAGGTGCTCGGTGTGAGCACCGGACTGGCCAAGGTGCGGCTTCATCGAGCGCGCATGATGTTGCAGAAGCGGCTCGCCCCATTCCTGAAACAAGCGCTCTCGACCAGCAAGGGCTGGTGGCATGCGATGGGAGGCCAGCATTGAGATTGAGTTGCAAGCACGTCTGGACCTACATCTCGGACTACATCGACGGCTCGGTCACAGCGGAGGAGCGCGAAGCCATCGAATTGCATCTGGAACACTGCGAGATCTGCTCCGCGATCCTGGATTCGGTGCACAACATTCTGGTGCTCACCGCCGATGACCGGGTCTTCAGTCTGCCGCTCGGGTATAGCGATCGCCTGCATTCCCGGATTGCGGAGGAGCTGAAACGGGCGGGCGGAATGCTCCCGGGCAGTAAAAGTCCGGGCAGTAAAAGTCCGGGCCGTGAAAATCCTAGTGATGATGATGAATCATGGGATGAGTGATCCACTCCGCCGCCAGGCAGAGCACGGTCAGCCCCGCCAGCCCGATCTGAATGCGCTCCGAGCGGATCTTCTCCTTCGGCACCGGCTGCAGCCGCCACTGTGCGGCGGGACGAGATCGTAACCGTCGCAGTTGCCATATTACGAAGAGATTGATCGCGGTTCCCGCCATTGCCAGCACCATCATGGGAATGCGGATCGCATCCTGGTGAAATCCGCGCGGCGCTGCATCTGTGCCGGCCGCCACCGCCAGCGAGCCCAGCCCGATCGCTACCCGGATGGCGCTGAACGCGATCACGGCCGGGCAAAGCGTTTGCAGGAGCGCGAAGAGAAAGCTTGAAATCCCTAAATATCTGAGGCGCGCAGCTATCTTGGATTCCGTGTGAGAATCAGTGGCCTTCATACCAGTCGTAACCATTCTCCGCCCAGTAGTCGCGTGGGCGCTGGCCGGTAAAGCTAATCTTACCAATCTCCGTCAGATGCTGCATGCCGTGCTTGAGTGGAATGCCTTCCGCTGTGAGACCGCGGTAGTGGAGATGGTTCAATCCTTCTTTTTCAGCACCGCCTGCGCACGCTCGTCCTGCTCGATCTCTCCGACGAACTGCTGCAGGGCTGCGTATTTCTCCGGCGCAAGCTCGAGTTCCCGGACGACGTACTCGCGCGAATAGTGGAGCGTATCCCCGCGTACCTCGGTCTTGCTCTGATAGCTGGCGAAGCCCGCGTCGACCTTCACCGGATCCGGCAGCTCGTCCACTGCGTAGCCGGCCGGGAGCTCGACGTCGAACTCGTCTTTCACCGTCTTGGTTGCGCCGAGTTCGACGGGATAGTGCCGCTCTTTGTGGTCCAGAAGCATGGAATCCGTGCCCAGCACGCGCGGACGCAGCAGCAGCAGGGACCCGCTCTGCCGTGCATAAAGCGGCACTGTGACCGCATATTGCTGCACGAAATCTTTCGTCAGGACGGTGGTGTTCTCCACATGATCGGTACCCAGGGTGAAGCTGCCCAGATCGCGCCCGAGAGTCCGCTGCATTTCCTGCCGTTGATCCTTCTCGCTTCCCATCTGGTAGAGACTGCGCCAGTAGGTAGCGATATCTCCGGACTCCCGTTCCGTGACATCGCCGGTCAGACTGCCATCATCGTGCAAGGCAAAGTGCGCCGTACGCACGATCGTATTCAGGTCCGGCGTGAGCTGGGGCAGCGCGACCAGCTGGCTGTCCTCACCATCGACCAGAACGCCGTAGCTGCCCTGCAGATTCCACTCCAGCGTCCCGAAGGGCGTGTACTCCCAGGTCGGATCGAAGATCAGGAAGCGCTTGCCGTCCTTCGCCGTTACCACGCTGTGCAGCCGGTCCGAGCGATACCCCGCCGGCAGCTCAATGGCCGCGATGACGTGATCGCCGTCCACGGAAGGCGCCTCGGGAGTCATAAATCCGCGCTCTGTATCCACCAAGACCCAGGTAGAGCGTATGCCGACCGAAGAAAGCATGGCTGCCAGCAACGTGGCCTTGTCCTTGCAGTCTCCGGACCGGCTGCGGAATATATCCGTGGCGGCGTGCGGCTGCAAGCCACCGATGCCGATCTCTATCGCAACGTAACGAATGTGCTGCTGCACATATTCGCCAATGGCCTGCGCCTTGTCGGCGAAATCGGTCTTGCCCGCAACCAGCTCCGCTGCCTTCGCCGCAACTTCAGGAGACGATTTCGCTCGCTCCTGTGCGAGCTGCTGGTACCACTCGCCAATGGCCCGCCAGTCGCCGCTCACGCGCGGCCTGCCGCCGCCGAAATAACTGATGACCGCGCGTGCGCGCATGGCCTTGGCGGCGGGCGCGGCCGGCACATCTCGCAAATCCACCGCTGCAACATCGCGCAGCTCCCACTGGTAGCGACTGCCCGAAGCCGACGGCTCGACCGGCGCATGCCGATGCCAGGAGCTCTTGTACTCCCAGCCCGGAGGCAGTTCCAGGATGTACCGCTCGTGAAGCTTGGGGATGGACTCCTGGATATCCCATGTGTCTTCGAAGATGTACGGGGGTACCTTCTGTTCGTACTCGTAGGCAATCACCGCGTTGGGATCGCGGCCCGGAGCTTCGGCGATCTTCACGCGCAGATCCTGATACAGAATGCCCCAGCCGGCGGTTCCTTCTTCGCCGATCTCGTTGTCCTTCAACGCATACTCGTGGCCATCCGGTCCGATGCTCCAGACGTGCAGATAGTTCACCCTGGTACTGGCGCTGAACGGCACGTAAATCTCGCCGTAGCCGCGCCCTTGCGGCCGCAGAATCTTGACCACGCGCCGCACATGCTCGACGGCTCGGCCGTCCGGCTCGACGGTCAGCGTGGTCTCTTCGAGTAGCACCACAGCGCGGGTATCCGCGGGATAGGCCGGGAGCGTCTGGGCCGCGGCTTGCTTTACCCAATCGGGCGCCGCCGCGGAACCGGCGTAGGCCGCCGCAGACCAAACAACCGAGCAGGCGCAGACCGCCGCCAGCGCGAGGCGTCTAATTGCCTTGCGCATGAGCGGTCACCTTCAGGATGGCCTGCTCCTGGTCCTTGCTGCCTACTTTGCTGTAGAACGTTCGCAACTGCTCATATTCTTCGGGCTTGAACATGATCTCCGCCAGAGCGAAGGTTCGCGTAACCGTCAGCGTGTTGCCCTTGTTCTGGCTGTCTGACCGCATAGCCGCCAGCTTCATCATGGTGAGGTCCTCTTGTTTCGGCAGGCTCTCCACGGCGACGGACGGCGGATAGGTAATGCTCACCTGATCAACGTCCTGATAGGCATAGTGGAAGTAGATCGGCGTCTCCCGTTTGGCCTGGGTGAACTTCGGTTTGGTATTGGCTTCGAAGATCTCGGCCGGCACGAAGAGGCGTTTGGATGTGGCATTCGCGAGCGGCCCCTCCACATGGAAGTTCGCCACCAGTTGTTTGGAAGGGTCATCCAGATAGAAAGTCTGGTCGAGTTTCACTGTGAGTCCCCCGGGCAGCTTTTCGCGGAGATCCTCCTCCATCTCCTGATCGACTTCGGTCTGATCGGTCATCAACGCAGCCTGGCGCCACTTCAGGGCCTCTACGCCCGTATAGCCGATTCTGACCACTCCCGTGACCTGCCCCTGGTCGTCCATGGTCAGATTGGCGACGCGGACGGTCTTCGACTCCGTATACGGGCCCGCGGGAGCCCGGCCGAACTCCGTCCCACCCTCTGTCTGGCGCAGGCCGGCAGCCATGGTGTGCTTCCAATGCAACTGGCCATAGGTGCAGAAGCGCTGGCCCGGATCGAAGAACTGCTCTTTTCCATCTACGCTCACGATCGCGATGTCGTCGTTGAGCTGATCCAGGGACAGCACATTGGGGTTGAAGATCTCGTTGTCCCGGCTGGTCACTGCCATCAGATAAGCCTTCATCCCGGCTGCGCGTGCCATGGCGACGAACAGCATCGCCATCTCGTCACTGGAGCCGCGCTTGCGCCCCAGCACATCGTCCGCGGTCCTGATCGAACGAAGCCCTTCTGCCTTGTCCTCTCCCTGGCTGCGCTGCCGCGTAAAGTCGGTGTTCTCGTAGCTCATCAGCGCGGTATAGAGCTTTTTGAGCTTCTGCTCCTGGCTATCCGCCGGCAGTGTCAACTGCGCTACCACCGCTCGCACTCCCGGCCCTGGGCCGATGAACCTGTCAGCCTGCTTTGACCAGTACTTGCCTTCGTTCTTCCAGAACTCCGCCTGCGTCCGGTAGGGAGAGTAAAGAAAGTAGACGCGGTAGGTGAGGCTATGGATGGGGGGCAGGTATTCTTCGTCCGGTTCGGGCGGAACATTCTCGACATCCACCTCGTAGGTGTCGTGAATGGACTTCACCACATCGCCCTTGGGAAGGATAGGAATCCAGATGATGGTGCTTACCAACTGATCCCGTGTGCCCACCAGCTCATGCTCGGTGGGCACGAACCGGTAATGTGCCTTGCGCAGATACAGCGGCCGTTGGATGTACCAGGTGGGCGGCACTGCGAAATTGTCATCGTAGCGCAGCTTGTAGCGATATTCGAGGATGCTGCCAACCTGCACATCCGGCATGCTGAAGACCTTGGCCTGATAGCTGTAAGCAGCGGTCTTGCGCAACATTTTGTCGTAGGGCTTGCCGGTGAAGGGAACCGCGCTTCCGTCACTGTGGATGGTGCGGCCGGCTACGTCGGTAATGCTGAAGGTGCGGTGCTCGTAGGGAATCTCGACATCCGCGTACTGCTTGCCCGCTTCGGTCAGGATTTTGAGCCGCACGTAGACGCTGTGCATGTGCAGCTTGTCGTCGGTCGTCTCCTCGCGGTACAGGAAGACCGCCGATGCATTGGGCGCCGCCGGTTCGGCGGTCATGCTCAACTCCTGCGGACTGGGCTGTTGCCAGTCGGAGTAAGCGTGTGCGGCCAGGGGCGCGAGACAGGAGGCGAGAAAAAACGAGAACAGTAGAAAAAACCGGGTGATCGTACCAGGGGCCAAGGCGCAACTCCATCCCACAGGAATGCAGATATGAACAGACGAACAGGGGGATTCTCTCCCTATACAGGGATGGAGCGCGGTTTCCAATCGAAATCAGGAAGGGGAAGGTGACCAAAGGTCTATCGCTTGGTAAACCAAGCGGCCCTTGCCGAGGGCTCAGCGGTGGAGCGGTAGGAGAGGGTGGAGCGGTAGGGAGAGATCAGTTACCAGTAAGCGGAGCAGCGCCGGATGGAAATCCCACGCTGCTCCGTTCTGCTGGAATTAGAACAGCAGCTTGAGAGCAAATTGCAACTGCCGCGACGATCCGAGGTCACCAACCGGCAGCCGTGTGGAGCTGATCTGTCCGAAGGTGGTCCCGGCCGTGGTTCCCGAGGTGGAGATGGACGAGGTGGGTTGGTTGAAGCTGGCGTGGTTCAGGAAGTCGAAGGCGTCGGCGCGCACCACCAGGTTCACGCTCTCGGCCAACTTTGTGCTCTTCTGCACCGAGATGTCGGAGTCCGCGAACCCGGGTCCGATCAATGAATTGCGGCGGAAGTTCCCAAATCCACTGGCCGGCGCCGAGAACGTGCAACCTGGGGCAACGGCGTTTCCGCCGCACCCGAGGGCGTTCAGATAGAGAACATTGCCGTTCGCCAGTTGTGACCTGTGGATGGCGTAGCCGCCGACCAGATTCGGCCGCATCGTGATACCCGTCCCGTTGTAGGTAGAGGTGGTAGTCACATTGAAGGGGTTGCCGCTCTGAATCTGGGTGATGTTCGCAATCTGCCATCCGTCCTTCAGCCGATTGCCGGCAAACGGCAGGTTCCAGATGCCGCTAAAAACGAAGCGATTGCGCGCGTCAAAGTCGGAGAGTCCGTAATCTCCGCGAGGGTTGAAGTTGTCCTGCAAGGTATAGCCACCCTGCGAACCGAGCGAGTTCAGGTCCATGGACTTCGACCAGGTGTAAGTGGAGTTCAACTCCACCCCATGCCGAAGATTGCGGCGCATGGTGAACCACAGCGCGTTGTAGTCCGAATAAGACTGCGAGTCCACATAGGCGATGTTGCCGATTTTGCTGTTCGGATCGATGGGGCTGGTGGAAGAGAGGGTTGCGAAGGGGCGGTTGGTCCCATTGATCGTTGGCTGGTTGATGTTGCGGCGCAGGCGGAGATGGCGGCCGACCGAACCGATATAGCCGACCTGCATCACTGTGTCGGGACCGAACTGCTGCTGCAGGTTTACGTTGTAAGACTCGGTATAGGCATTGCTCAGCCTGGTGTTCACCGCGCTGGGGGCCAGTCCCGAGGCTCCCGCGCTTTGGAAGATAGTGCCCGCGAAGGCTGGCGGCTGACCGGGGGCAGCCGTGTAGTTCACCGGGATCGCCAGCGGCGGATTACCCGCAAGCCCGGTCACTGCATTCAAGGTCGGCTGATCCGCCATAATGCCGAATCCGCCGCGCAGAATGGTTCTGCCGTCGCCGTATGCGTCCCAGCTCAAGCCGACGCGGGGCTCATAGTTGTAGTTCTGGTTGTACGCCTGGTTGTACCCGTTGGTGTTGATCCGCACCAGCGAAGCAGAGGACGGCAGGAAATTGATCAGGCGATTTGCGCCTTCCGTCGGCGTCCCGTTCCACTCAAAGCGGAAGCCAACATCGAGCGTCAGCCTCTTGGATACTTTGTAGTTGTCCGTGATAAAGCCCGCGGCCGAGTTGGTGAAGAGGCGGCTGGTGACCGGAGCGGGCGTGACGGTGAAGCTGTTGACCTGTCCGCTGATGAAGTTGTTGACGGAACTGAAGCTCAGCGTGCCAGGAGTTGCGCTGGTGCTGTCACCCACCACCCGCCGGAACTCGCCGCCCACCTTGATGGAGTGATTGCCGCGCAGGTAGCTCAGGGTATCGGAAACGACGCCGGTGGTATCGTACCGGTCCTGTGGAAAGCCCGACGGACCGCCGAAGTTCAGCCCGATGGTCGGAATGCTGATCTGCGGCAGACCGATGGCCCCAGCCACGCCATTGCTGATGCCGTAGGTGGCCGGGTTGAGCGGGGTGCTGGTGCTGAACGCGATGGCGATCCGGCTGAAGCCGAGGCGGGCTTCATTGACCATGTTGGAGTTGAAGGTGTGGACCTCGTTGATAGTTCCGATCTGCCGATGCGAATCGCGGTGATCGCCGAAACCCGGGATGGTATTGCCCTGCAGGTTCGGCTCGGTGCGGTTGTCCTGCTGGAAGGCGTAGTAGAGGTGCAACTGATCGGACTCACTCAGTTTGTGAAAGACGTCGGCGGTGTATTGACTCACCTTCACCGGTCCGGCCGACGATCCGGTGAACTGGGTACCGGTGGCATCGTTAGCGACCGGGATCAGGTTCATTAGTTGCGCATACTGCGGACCGGCCGGGCCCACAGCCAGCGCGTTCCGTTGTGCCTGGCTCAGCACACCGCTCTTCAGGATCAATTGCTGCGCCTGGCGCAGTCCTTCGTAGCTGAGAAAGAAGAAGGTGCGGTTCTTGATGATGGGACCGCCCAGCGCACCACCGAAGTTGTTGCGCTGCAGCGTGTTCATGGGAGTGCCGCTTCGATTGAAGTAGTTGCGCGCATCCAGATCGTTGTTGCGGATGTAGTCGAACACCTCGCCGTGGAACTCGTTGGTGCCCGATCGGGTAGCGACGTTGACGATGGCGCCGGAGCTCCGTCCGTACTCTGCGCTGGGTGTTGAATTCAGAATCCGGAATTCGGACGTGGTGTTGATCGACGGCTGAAATGTGATCTGGTTCTGGGACAGATCGTTGAGATTGATGCCGTTAATCATGAAGTTCGCGGAATCCTCGCGATTGCCCGCGGTAATAAAGGAGTTTGCTCCAAGTCCGCGACTGGGCGAGGTCAGGTTCCCGGATGCCGGGGCGGTGACTGAGCCGGGCACAAGCTGCGTGAGATCGAGGAAGTGCCGCCCGTTCAACGGAATGTTCTGCACCGTGCGCTGGTCGATGGCCTGGCCCATGGTGATGGTCTGCGCTTCAATCAGCGGGGCCGCGCTTGTGACCTGCACCACCTCGCCCTGGCTCGCGATGTTGAGCTTGAGATTGACGGTACTGGTCTGGTTCACCAGCAGCGTAAGGCTCTGCAGCAGGAAGTGGCTGAAGCCGGACGCATTGGCTTCGATCGAATATGTGCCGGGCTGAAGCGAAGGAACCGCATAGTTGCCCGCTGCATCGCTGACGACGTTCCGGTCAATGTTGGTAGCAGTGTTATGAACCTTGACCTGCGCGCCTGCAATCGCAGCACCCGTTGGATCTGTAACTGAACCCTGCAGCGTCGATGTTGATTGGGAATATGCGGATATTGAGCCTGCAAACACCAGCATCAGAAATAGCAGCCGCAGGTGCAGCGCTCGTAAGGAACACTTCATGATGGCCTCCAAAACAGTACAAGAACTTCTAAGTTTTCAGTCGTGCGTTGGGGGGAGACCCCATCCCGGCGGATGGCAGCCGATGATGTTGATGTCTACAGGCTAGAGCAAAATTTCAGGAGGTGCGGGCGGAGGAAAGATTATTCCGAAAAAATGTGACGAAGGCCGCTCATGTCGTCGATGGATGCGTATGCTGCTGTCTAGAATGCGCGCTCTCTTTCTGAAGCATCTAAGCATCCTCCTCGTCTCCTGCGCTCTGTTCTCGTTCACTTCGGCCTGGTGCAGTCCGGCGCTTTTCGCTCAAGCGATTCCGGGGACGCTCTCCACGGACCTGAAACAGTACGTCGAGACTCCAGCCGTTCCCGGGTACGAAGACGCCCTGGCATCGAAGATCGCAGACGAGCTCGCAGCCTTCCATCCACGCAGGGACGCGATGGGCGATGTGCTGGTCGAGGTGGGTTCCGGCGCGCCACACCGTCTGATCGTCGCGCCCATGGACGAGCCGGGTTTTGTCGTCAGCCATGTCACGGACGATGGATATCTGCGCGTGCAGCGGCTGCCACAGTCGGGCCTTCCTTTGTACTTCAACCAGTTGCATACGGCTCAGGCGATGCGCGTGCGTACCACTGCCGGGCGGCTCATCGATGGCGTGGTTGCCGGGACTTCCATTCATCTATCGCCTGGCCGCAAGAACCCGCCCGATCTGGATGATCTCGACAACTTCTATATCGACATCGGCGCTGAAAACCAGGCAGAGGCGGTGAAGGCCGGCGTCGAACTGCTCGATCCCATCGCGGAAGATCGCGAGCTGCTGCCCGTGGGAGCGTCGCAATGGACGGCACGCGGCATCGGCGATCGATTTGGAGACGCGGTACTGGTTGACCTGCTGCGGCGCCTGGACAGCAAAAAGCTTCCAGGCACGGTGACGTTTGCCTTTCTCGCGCAGCAATGGACCGGCGCACGCGGACTGTCGAGCGTGGTCGAACAGGTCCACCCGGATGAGCTGATCTTTGTGGGACGCGTGCAGCCGCACGCCGCCGTCCAGCAGGCCAAACCCGCGATCGAAGGCGGCCTGATGCAGGCGATGCCCGGCAGCGGTCCCTGGCTGCTGCAGCCAGCATCCGCCCCTACGGAGATCGATCAAGCCAAGAGGCGCGACGAGACGTCCCTGACTCAAGACCTGCTCTCCACGGCGGAGAAGCAGCACATTCCGCTCCAACATGAGGGCGGTCCAGCCTTGCTTCCTCGGGCCTACGGACATGCGCCCGGTCTGCCGGCGCGCACCGTACAGCTCTCGGTTCCACTCGCGTGGCCTGCCACGGCGGCCGAGGTGCTCAGCGAAGTGGATTTAGAGAACGCCTCATCGCTCTTGCAGTCCTATCTGCAGGGCGGCGCAGCTCCGCAAGCTCAGTCTGGGGACCGATCTCAAGCCCGCATGATCTCGCTGCCTCCGCTGCCGGGCCGGTCAACATCCGCGCCCTCCGTAGAATCGTTGCTGCGTTCGCTCGTCCTCTCCTATGGAGTCAGCGAGCACGAGGATCTGCCCCGCGAAACAGTGCGCGCTCTGCTTCCACCGTGGGCCAAGCCGGCCACTGATGCCGGTGGAAACCTGGTGCTGCATCTGGGCGACCCGTCTGTCCATCCCAGCCTGATGCTGATGGCCCACATGGATGAGATCGGCTATCGTGTGCGCGCCGTGCTGCCCGACGGATCGCTCGATCTGGAAAACAAGGGCGGCGGGTCGGCATACTATTTCTGGGGCCATCCGGCCATCCTGCACACCGCGCAGGGAACCCGCGCGGGCGTCATCGCTCTTCCCAGGAACTACACCAGCCCGGAGTTCGCGTGGCCGGCGGATATCCGTGCGCCCGCGACCATGTACGTTGGCGCCCGGTCGCCGGAAGAGGTAGCCGCGCTCGGCATCCGCGTTGGCGATACCGTCACCATCTACAAGAAGTATCGGCAACTGCTGGGCACACGCGTATCCGCGCGCAGTCTGGATGACCGGGTCGGCTGCGCCGCGCTGGTGCGCGCTGCGTGGTTGCTCGGTCCAGAGCTTCGCGGGAGGAATGTCACGCTGGTGTGGTCGACGCGAGAAGAGCTGGGCCTGTTTGGGGCCGTCGCGTATGCGGAACACGCGGCAGCGGAGAAAAGCGTGCCCGATTTCGTATTTGCCATCGATACGTTTGTCTCGTCCGACTCTCCGCTCGAGTCGCAGCGCTTCGCGGATGCGCTCCTCGGAGACGGCTTTGTCATCCGCGCCATCGATAACTCCAACATTGTCCCGGAGTCGCAGGTCACGCGTCTGCGGTCGCTCCTTGCGGCACACGCCATTCCGGTGCAGTACGGCGTAACCGGGGGCGGCAATGACGGTGCAGCCTTTCTCCGCTTTGGCTCGACCGACGTTCCTCTCGGCTGGCCCTTGCGCTACTCGCATTCGCCGGCGGAGCTCATCGACACTCGAGATCTTAGCGCGCTTGCCAATGCCGCGACGCTGATTGCCAAGTCCTGGTGAAATCCGCCACGACGCAATCACCGGATCGGACCGCACCCGTCTTCCACGAGCACACCCCGTTTGCTTGCTACAGTTGCATCATGCGCCTCAGCTTGCTGTTTCCAACCATCGCCTTCGCGGTCATGGGTCTCTCTGCGTCCGCCCAGCAGACCCTTTCCGCTACATCCGAAACCATCGCGTGGGGCAACTACTCCGCGCATGCCAAACCCGTGCTCAGGGTACACAGCGGCGATACGCTCACGGTGCACACCCTTTCGACCTGCGGCTCGCCCGAGCGTGTGCAACAGATGGGCATCGCCCCGGCGGACATCCCCTCGTCTGTTACTGATATCTATGCGGCGAAGACTATCGACAAGGGTCCCGGCGGTCACATCCTCACCGGCCCCATCGCCATCGAGGGAGCAGAGCCGGGAGATGTTCTGGAGGTGCGCATCCAGAAGATCGACATCGATGTGCCCTGGGCCTGCAATGGCTTCGGTGCCGGTCGCGGCTTTCTTCCGGACGATTTCCCCTACGGAAAAATGACCAGGATACCGCTCGACCGCGAGCATATGGTCGCGGACTTCGCGCCCGGCATTCGCATCCCGCTGCATCCGTTCTTCGGCTCCATGGGCGTCGCGCCTCCGGAATCCGCGGGACGTTACAACAGCACCGCGCCCTGGATGCACGGCGGCAACATGGACAACAAGGAGCTGACCGCCGGGTCGGTTCTCTACCTGCCCGTGCACGCCGCGGGCGCTCTCTTCGAAGTAGGCGACGGGCATGCGGGGCAGGGAAACGGCGAGGTCGACATCACCGCCATGGAGACCATGCTGACGGGCACGTTCCAGTTCATCGTTCACAAGGACATGCATCTGCTATGGCCCCGCGCCGAAACAGCCACCCAGTACATCAGCATGGGCTTCCATGAAGACCTGACGGAAGCGACCAAGATGGCGATTCGCAACATGATCGACTTCCTGGTGGCCGAGAAGCATCTCTCACGCGACCAGGCCTATCAACTCGCAAGCGTCGCGGTGGACCTCGACATCACACAACTGGTCGACGGCAAGGTCGGCGTTCACGCCCTCTGTCCGAAGGCCATCTTCACCAGCCGCACTCAGTGAGGAATTACGCTGGCTGCCAGAGCTTACGACTTGATCAATCAGCTGCGTAGAACTTCCTGCTTCGAAGCACCAGACACATGGCTATCGCCGTAGACTTCGCCACGTGGAGGTGAGGATTACAGCAGAGAGCAGCAGCGCCAGCAAGACCCACAATACCGCAGCGAGAACCGAGCCGAGGAGAAGCGCCAGCGCCATTACGGCTATCGTGACCAGCAGCACAGCTAAGCCGGCGAAAAGCAGTTTGAAACGGCTCCAGACGCTCAGGCGAGCTGCTGGAACGGCGCCGGCCTCAACGGGCCGCCTGGTGAGTGCGATATGAAGTTGGCCTCTCACTGCTTTGAGTATATTGATTCGCTGAACTTCTCGTTCTGCCGAAGAAAAGGCGAGCCGGAGCTACTTCGATACAGAGACCGCCGCATCTCGCACTACGTCGAAGCGCAAGCCTGACCATCCTGGGCCGCGCCCCGGCGTCGACTTCCGGGCCAGCCATACGAAGGTGCTCCCATCCCGGGATCGCGTGCGGCGGAAGTAGCGATCGACCAGAACCCCGGCGCGGGATATAACGCGGTCAGCCACGTAAAAGGGATGCTGCGGTTCGAGGATGACCGCTCGCGCCTGTAGATTGACGAATCCCGTTGAGGTGGGCAGTTCGATGGTTCCACGGCGAAGGAGAAGTTCGCCCTGCGGCGATTGCACCGGGACCATGGGAATCCAGTTATCGGGTACGGGCGTCTCGAGCGTGTAGTAAATCTGCGGCCCACCTGGAGTTGCCACCGGCGGCGGCGGGGGCGGATCAGCCTTGATGCGTCGCAGATAAACCTCAAATGCATCCAGGGGTGCGTCGAGGTCGCTCTGCAACTGGTGCTCGACCGCCCAGGCCATCGCAGCCATGTCGTCGCGCAGAAACAATACTTCTTCCAGTGCGTCCGCATCTTCGGTGATACCGAGGGTCGGCGCCATGGCGATGAAGACAGAACGGCTGCCATCCCCGGAGAGCTTGTACATTGACCATGGCGACTCGCCGGCATTGACCTGCGTCTGTTCCGATGGGCGAATCACTGTCCGGATCCCGAAGGTGTCGGTCACTACCAGAGTGGTCACGCGCTCCAGCGTTCCAATGGGCGTGGGCACGGGGATGGAGAACCAGTCGTTGCCGTATACCAGGGCAAACTCCATCACCAGGAGTTTGGCCAGGTCGACGTGGTCGGCGTCGAGTTGACCAAAATCGGTGACACCGTCTTCGAAGTTCCACCAACGTGGATCGGGCATTCCCCGAAATACGACGTGGTTAGGAAGAAAGTTGAAGTCCACCGGAGTCACCTGCGCTGGATTCGCAGCGGAGATCTGGTTTGGCTGCGCATTGTCCAGATTGAAGGAGTACCAATCCAGATGGCCGCCGGGAAAATCGTCCGCGCTGAGCAGCAGGTTTTGATCCGGAACCGGCGATCCAAGCGCGAATTCGTACTGCAGTTGCCGCGACTGCCACGCCGAGTCGTGTCCCGGCTCGGTGAAGATGGACTGGCGATAGGCGATGAAGTCGGCGAGAACCTTCTTTACTCCCGGATCGGACGCTGGGGCAGGAAGCGGGATGGGAGGAACCTGCCCGTTGGCGATAGCCACTGCCGAGATGTACAGCGCTTCGCCATCCGTCGCTCGTCCGGCCGCGACAGAACGGAACCGCAGCCCGTCTTCGTTGGCATAGGTAGGATCGATGGGAACGGCGGCGATAGGAAAGGCCACTCGGAACGCTGCTATCATCGCTTCAGGAGTGGCAACGCCTTCGCTGCGCAGCAGACTTTCAAAGTACAGTCCCGATTGAACGGAGCCGCGCATGCGCAGCGCTACTGCTTCGCGCTCGACATGGACCTCAATGGGCAGCTTGGGATCGATGGCAACCGTGTTTGCGTCATTTGGACCGGGGCGGTACGTCGTAATGCTGCGCTGTTCGACGTCCAGCGTCGCCTGCACCGGAGATCCGGCATCGTCCCACAGGAATTCTCCCACCTGCCACTGGCGCGTCAGGAACCAGAGAGGATCGCGCACCTGCGCTTGCAGGCTGCGCTGCATCGAATCTTCGCGCGGACGCGGTTCGAGGCGCGTCCAGGTAGTGATGGACGGGATCTTCAGGACTTCATTAGCGAAGGATTTGAGCGACATGAGAGAACTCCTTGGCGGTAGCGAAATTCACCGAGACCGTAGCCCCCTGCAGGTTCAGCGCGAAGTACAGCGCGGGCAGGATCTGGCCGACCTCTTGCACGCTGTCCAGATCTACGGCGCGAATCTTCGCGAGTTCGATTGTCTCTTCGAGGATGCCGATGATCAGGTCGTCATCCCATGACGCTCTTCCGTCAGGACAAACGCCGAGCAGCAATGCTTGCGGCGCCCGCGCCTTGGGCTCTTCATAGTGGAACGCAACGGCAGCGTTCTCCCTGATCGATGGAATTCGCTCGGGCCACTCATCAATCATCAAGCCCGCGTAGCTGTTCTGCGTCAGCGGGTCACCCGCGGCGATGCATGCGAATGCCACGCGTCCCTTATCAGGGGGATGCGCGGGGTCTATGCCAAGACCGAGCCAGGTATCATTTGCCACCGCCGGAAGTTGGCCCAGCAAGAGTGCCGAAGGACCGCCGCCCAGCAGTTGCGTGAGTGTCAATGCTGAGTCGAGTCGTGCGATGCTGGCATGCACGTGGCTCAACTGCGCCATCCAGCGCGCCGGAGCTTGCGGGTCACTCGCCACCATAGCGGAAGACTGAGCGAATGCAGATTGCAGCGAAGGAAAATCCGGTGGGGTAAAGCGCAGTACCACAATGAAATCCGAGCCGAAGATGACCTGCATGAGAGTGACAAGAGCGGTTTCGGGTGCAGTGGCAATGACTGTCGCCGCGGCTTTGTTCAAACGATCCTGCAGCAGCTTGCTCACCGCCGCAGCCTGATCGCCGAGGGCAGGATCCGGTCCGCTGTGAGACAACGGAATGGAACCGGCCACTCCATAAAAGCTGCATCGCAGCAGCGCGCCGCGCACTGGATCGGGCGCACCGGGCAGGCCTGCGGCTGCCGTTGCCAATGCAAGGAGGTCGTTCTGCAGACTCATCAGCGCAGCGCTTGCACGGGCGCGCAGTTCAACCAGATCAACCGAGCCACCGGCCTTGGCGGCATCCTTCTCCGGGACCGTCAGATCTTGTGGGGTGAGTGGGCGGCTGGAGCTGATCAGCGTTCGCCATGTCTTCGCGAGGAAAAACGCATCCGGAAAGGAAATCGACCCGGATGGCAGGCCGGTCAGCGCAAAGTCAATCTGTATCTGCGTGGCGTTCACTGGAAGCGCGGCCGCGTAGACGATCCGAGCCTCCAGTTCACCCTTTTGCGGAGTGCTCCCAATATCTGCCATGGCGAGCGCATCGAGCGGCCGCACATCCAAGTCGAGCAGCGAGACATTGACGGAGTGATCACCGGAGACGTCGCGGTAGTGAACCGAGCAGAGCACGGTGGCCGGGTCCGGAAGTGAGTTGCTCAGCCAGGCATCGAGCCAAGGCTCGGCGAGGCCGCGAGGGCGGGGGCTGGCGTCGCTCCAGGCCGCGTTGAAAGCGGGACTCCCCGCAAAGAGCAGAGCGACCCTGTGGGTGAGATCGAGGCCGCCTCTCGGGGTGTCGACGATGTCCGGACGCGGCGGCCGCATGCCTTTGGAGATGGCATCCATCAGCGTGCCCGCCCGGCCAAAATTGCCGCGCAGGATCTGGAATATCGCCTCGGAGATCGACAGGTCACCGAGCGCGTCGGCATAGTCATCGATGGTTTTCAGCACGCCGATAACAGCGTTCTGGTCGGAACCTGCAGGCGGCAGGCCCGTTCCCCAGTTCTGTCCCGCAGCAAGCTGGCCGGTGTCCCAGGCGGTACGAAGCGCAAGACCATCGACGACGTTGGACGCGGCAACAGCCTCGCTTGGATCGCTGGAAGGCGTCAGCTTGTTGGCGACAATAGGAAAGCGATCGCGAAAGGGCTGCGCATACTTATCGAGTTGCAGATTGTGCAGCCCGGCTTCGAACAGATAACCGAGCAGCGCATTCAGGCTCTGGCCCTGCCGGACGCCTTCGAGTAATCCAAGCGCCTTGCGCACCCGTTCGGAAGAGAGATCGATGGAGAGAAGCCCTTCCTCCGCGGTTCCCTTGTGCGTCATGTATCCATTGCGCAAGACCGCGGCCACCGAGGCTTGCGTGAGAGATGGAGCAAGAATGTAACCGCCATTGTCCTGCGCCGGCTGCACTGGTGTGGGGAGAGTGAGCGAAGTCTTCAATGTTCTGGCGCGACGCTCATCCAGTGTGCGCACGCTCTGTAACTCGATGCCGGTGATGGCCGCTGGCTGGGTGGCTGGCCGAACTTCTTCCACCCAGCCGAACCCTCCGATGTGCACTCCATTTACCTGGCTGGCGCGCTTACGGTTCAGGATGGCAGTGGCGACGGCAGTCGACCAGACGTCCAGGCGGTGGCTGCATGCATCGAGCGTTTCCGTCAGCAGCCGATCGAGCTCCGCGGTCGATAGTGCAGCAAGGCGGTCAAGGCTGGCTCGCAATTCATTCAATCGCGCGAATTGAGATTGTGGCGGAGGATCGAGAGTGACGAGATACTCGGCCCAATCGACAGCAGGATTGGGGATCGACGGCCTGGCCAGCACCTCCCACAGGCTGACCTTTGCGGGAGATTGTGGATTTGGCGTTGCTGGCGGTTGGACGCCGATGATCTCCTGCTCGCGAACCTGTGAGACCTGCAGGCGCGAAGCTGCAATCTCTGCAAAGGTCGCAAGGCCGGCGTAGTCCAGAATCAAAGATTGACGAAGAATCTTGTAAAGGAGCGAGGCCGGTTTTGGACCAGGATAGTTTTCTGCCTGGATGTCTGCGATTGTCGCCTGGCGCAGCCATTGAATGTAGTTGCCCGCGTGCCCTGCTCTGAGATTGGCGTCGGCCTTGAGCGGGCTCAACTCCGAAAGGGGTCCAGCTTGAACGGTGGGGAACGGCACTGGAAAGCTGCCCTCTTCCATACCGAGGTGAATGATTCGCGGATCCCACGTGTTGTACTTGAACGAATCGAGCAATTGGCGACCGCGCGCGAGGTGCGCAATCCACCATGGATTGATCACTGGAAACTCGATGCCTTGAAAGAGAACGTAGTTCCAGAGGAACTCATCGCCGAGGATCTTGCGTCCGCGGAAGGTCATCGAGCTGGCATCCATGCCGAGCACGCCGATGAGCTCCGAGTCGGGATCGCCGGTGTTTTGCATGTGGGGCGCCGACGCAGCGCTGGCTAACCAGTTCGGCCAGAGTCGCAGCAAAAACTCCACCAGCTTCGGCTCGACTGTGCCGCCGGTGAAGCGCTGGTCTACCTGATAGCGGCGCAGCGAGGTCACAGGCAGCACGCCGTACGGAGTCTTTCCCACTCGGAACGCTGGAACCGGGCCGCGCGGCATCGCATTCGCAATCACGTATTCGCGCGCTATCTCAACCTGGCCGGGAGTAAATACGTCGGCCATCATCTGGCTGAGGAAGTACCCCAGCGTCGCAGGCCACAAGGCGACCAGCATATCGCGTCCGTTGCGGACGCCGAAGCCGTCCGCGTATCCCGCGTGTGACAGATGAGTTGGATCGATGCCCATTGCGCTGGCAAACGCATTTCCATCGGCGGCCGGATCTTTCGTCAACGGGAGTTGGCGTTCGATGGCGAAGCCGATCTCGTAATTCGGATCTTTGCGCGAGTAGAACGAATCTGCATCCGGGGTATTGTTGGTCGGAGCACCCTGCGGAACAAGCGAGAAGCCGTCGGTATAGTGATGCTCATCGAGCAGTGATGCGAAGGTATCGCTGCCGTTCGCACCTTCAGAGCGCATTCCGTAGACCAGGAGGCGGTCGAAACCGGAGGCACGCTGCTCCGCGGTCAATGGAATCTTCAGAGCCATACCGGCCTGCAGCGCGGTATCGAAATCGACCAGCCACAGCATTCCTGGATCGACCGGCGATCCGGGAGGGAAGGCCGTTGCCGGCGGCGCCAGGCTCACGGCCAACTCCGGTGTGATGGGGCTACCCCGAAATTGCAAGTTGGTTGAGCCACTCACAGTGACGACGGTCCATGCGTCGGGGAGACCCTCGGTAATCGCGGGCTTGGTCCAGGAAGCAGCGCGGGTCGGAGGCGTTTGATACATCGGCGCAGGATTTGGAGTTGCTCCATCCGGCGTTGGTGCGACTGGCTGCGCGGCTGCGTTCGATGGCGTCATCTGCAGTGCAATCCACGCCGCTCGTTGAGTTCCGTATCTCGCTGCCAGTCCGCGCCATGGCGCTTTGATTGTGTCGATCGACGGGGGCGGATTGCCCGCGCGCCACACGGCATCCCAGTAATCCGTTCCATCCGCGATCTCCTGCGCGGTCAGTTCCGGCTCGTGGGAGTTGATCGCAATCTGGTCGGGATAGATACGCACCCATAGCTCCGGCTGTCCGGCGGCTGAGGTCATGAAGCGCGTCTCGATGTTTACCGGCAGCAACAGCATGGGGGTAGACGCGTCGAGAGGCTTCGGTCTCCCACGGTCGAGTATCGGATTGGCTGGTGTGTTCATAGTTAGGGCAGCATCAGGTCTGCACCGATCAGAATGCGGAAGGGCAGGCGCAGCAAGACGTATGCCGTCTGCGCGCTGTTCACTCCCCAGTGATTGTTAGGGTCGTCCGGATTTTCCGCGTCAGCGGCGATCTGTATTCGCGACGACAGGCTGAGGCTGGGTGAGAGGAAGTCCGGCACGCTCGTTCCGCTGACCACCATCCCGAAGACCTGAGACGCGAGCCGCCAGGGGCTGGTCTTCACCGTCATAGCGCGCGTGGTCAGGCCGAGGTCCGGCAATTTGAAAGAGGCGCTCCCACCGCCTCCGAAGCTGGTCCATGCCAGATCCGCCCAGTGGGTGATTGGGTTTGCGTCCTCCACGGGTTCCAGCCCAAAGCGCGGTTCCGAGGGCTGCTGCTGAAAGATGAAGAAGAAGCCTTCCGGTGACGCAGGAGTTCCCCCACGTGCATCTTCGAGGCTCAAGTTGAAGCCCAGGAAGGTGATGTCGCTGGGCAGCGTGCCGCGAAAGATGGGATAGCGCTCGTCCGTGTCATCGAGCACCCGGTTGCCTTGCGCGTCTCGCTTGGCTTTGCCCGCATAGACGATGGCGGTCGGATAGCGCTTGAAGAGCTCTCCTCGTACCAGCAAAACGACGTTGTTCTCCACGATGTCGGTGCGGTTGGGGTGCTCACCCAGCGGCACCGGCTTCGGCCAGGTGTGAATGGGCGGGATATCCTTCAGCAGTTCACGCAATTTGTCCGGGTCACTGGGATCGCCTGCCTGGGGCACATAGGCGCTTACATCCCAGAACTGACGGAAATAACTGCCGCGCTGGTCCGTCGGGTAGTCGTTCCACAGGAGTTGACGCCCCATCTCGTAGTTCAGCCCGACCATGTATCCCTCGATGAAGCGATGGTTGGTCAACAGCAGCCCGAGAGTGTCCGGCGGCACCAATTCAACTCCCGGCAGCACGTATTGGGCAGAGAGATCGCGCAGCGGCGCGTACATGGGCTGCGGGAAATCCGGAGCGGCCATGATGGTCTCAAGCGGATCGGCTGCAACCCAGGAGAGCCGCGATGAGAATGAGATCAGCGCCTGCATACGCCGCGGCACTGTCACCGCTGGATCGAGGCGCGCCATCAACGTCGTCTTCAGCGTTGCCAGTGCGAGAGACGGCGACTGGGGCGGATCGACAGGAACATCCTGAAACGCGGTGAAGAGATCGTCGGTGGCGCTTCGGAAGGCCCTGGCCTGTGTGGAATCCGCGGCGGGGCTGGCGCTCGCCACAGGAAAA
>JBPCNO010000068.1:0-18938 GCA_051001135.1 Acidobacteriaceae bacterium | reverse complement strand
GCCCGAGGCCGAGCTGCTGGCGCTGCGCGAACAGGCGGCGCGAGAGCTGGCGCCGTATCGCAGCCGGATGCAAGCAGTGCAGATCCGGCAGATCGAGCAGCAGTTCCTGCACAAGCGCCTGCTGGAGCGCTACGGGCTGCCACGCATCAGTTTGTTCTACATGCCGCAATCGTGAAGCCGAGCGTGAGCTCTGCACATGGAACCGATACCGATGAAGCTACGTATTGAGAAGGCGATCTACGGCGGGAGCGGGCTGGCGCGGATTCCGAAGAGCGAAGGCGCGCTCGCGGACAAGGCGATCTTCGTGCCGCTGACGCTGCCGAATGAGCTGGTGGAAGCGCATGCGGTCGCAGACAAGCGCAGCTTCCTCGAGGGCGCGCTCGATGCGGTGCTGGAAGCATCGCCCGGCCGGATTGCGCCCGGATGCCCCTACTTCCCCACCTGCGGCGGCTGCCAATATCAGCATGCAAACTACGCGACGCAAGCCGAGATGAAGCTGGAGATATTGCGCGAGACCCTCACGCGGGCGCACATCGCGGCTCCAGAGCGGATCGCGCTGTTGGCGGGGGAGCCGTGGGGATACCGCAACCGTATCCGGCTGCATGTCCGGTATCGACCGCAATTCGAGCTGTGCTACCGGGAAGGCGGCTCCAATCGTGACCTGCCGGTGGAGCAATGCCCTATCGCAGCACCACTGTTGCAGCGTGCCTTGCGAGTGCTTGAAGAGGCGGCGCTCCAATTGCCGAGCGGGCTGCTGGAACAGGCGGAGTTCTTCTGCGATGGCGGGCAGACGGCGCTCATGGTGTCGTTGTGGGCGGGAGGGGGCGGCGCCGCTGCAACAGCCGCCGCATGGCTGCCGACGCTGGCAGCGGCGGTCATGGCCACGCTGCCGGAGTGCCGCGGCATGGCGCTCTTCGCTTCGGAGCAAGGTGGCCACAGGCAGCGTGGCCGGGGCGGGAAGCAGGTGCGGGGTGCTCTGCTGGCGAGCGACGGCGACACTACGCTGCGCTGTGCGGTCGGCGATTTGAGCTTTCAGGTGAGTGCGGGCTCGTTCTTTCAGATCAACCGATTCCTTCTGCCAGAGATGCTGCAACTGGTCACGGGCGGAAGAAGGGGGAAGCTGGCCTGGGACTTGTACGCTGGTGTCGGGCTGTTTGCGCGGGCGCTGGGCAGCAGCTTCGCACAAATCGTTGCCGTTGAAGGATCGCCTTCGTCCAGTCACGATCTGCGGCGGAACCTGGCGGGTGTGCGGCACCACATCGCCGCCTCATCGACGCTGCAGTTTCTTCAGGCTGAGACGCGGCACAAGACCTTCGGAAGGCCTGCGCTTGTTCCTGAGCTCATTGTGGTCGATCCACCACGCGCCGGCCTGGGCCAGCCCGTCTGCGAACTTCTGGCGCACGTGAAGGCGCGGGAGATCGTCTACGTCTCCTGCGATCCGGCTACGCTGGCGCGCGATCTGCAGGCTCTGCTACTTAGTGGCTATCGACTGGAGCGGCTGACGTTGGTAGACCTGTTCCCACAGACATTTCACCTGGAAACGGTGGCCGTGCTGGTGCGCTGAAGCGCGCCCGTACCGGTGCCGCAGAGTGGAGTTGTCTTTGGGGCCCATCCACGATGCCGGCTACGTTCGTCACTCCAGCTTCCGCCGCGCAGGTATCGGTCCCCCGTGACTGTGCGTATGGTGCTGCCACCGGCCCAGGAACCGGGTTGGGCGACGGGTGCGATCCGGATCGGCTGGCCTTTGCCACGGCGCCTTTGCTCTTTGCCGCGCTTGCGCTGGCCGGTGGCATTCTGTTGGCAACGCGGGTGTGGATCAGCCCTGCGCTGGCGGGGCTGGGTGCACTGCTGCTCGGGGGAGTGGCTTTGCCGTCCATGCGCTGCCGCTCGCGCGTGGCGCTGTTTCCCCTGCTGGGCATGTGGCTGCTGCTGGGCATCATGATCTTCGAGTTGCAGCCGGAACCGCAGCAGCAATTGGCATTGCGAAGCACGGCGGACGGCAGTGCCCGCGCGGTGACGGGGGAGATCACCAGCCTCCGTTCTATCCGCCACATCGTCTCCGTCCGGGAGTTCTCCGGCGAGCGGCGCGAAGAGCTGACACAATCCATCGATCTACGGCTTGCGACTGTTGCCGATGCGAGCGGCAGACCGCTCCGGATCGCGGGGGGCGCGCGCATTGCGCTCTACGGTTCCATCGATCGGCCTATGCCTGAGCTGCACTGCGGAGATAGCGTGACTATGGCCGCCACTCTGCGGGAGCCGGAGCGCTACCGCGATCCCGGCGTGTGGGACGGTCGCGCGTGGTTGCTTGCCCAGGGGATTGGAGCGGTCGGGGCAGCCAAGGCAGATCAGATAGCGATGATCCAGCATGCTGGGCAGGGGCTTGGGTCGCAGGGGTTTGGCTGGCCGGGGTTTGGGGGGCAGCGGCTTCCGTGCCGGATCCACAGCATGCAGCAGGCCGCCAGCGAACGGCTAATCAGCTTCGCCGATGCGGCTCCGCCGCATCCTCTTCCCCGCTGGCTGACGTTGACGCATGACGACGCGGCGATGTTGAGCGCCATGGTCACAGGCGACCGCACCTACCTGGGCCGCAGCGTACGAATGGGTTTTGAGAAGACCGGATCCTTCCATCTGCTGGTGGTCTCCGGTCTGCATCTGGGGCTGTTCGCGGGCTTTGTCTTCGCCCTGAGCAAACGCCTGCGGCTGCCCAGGGTGGCGGCGACCGTGACGACCATTGTGCTGGCGTTTGCGTACGCACTGCTCACCGGCTTTGGCCAGCCGGTGCAGCGAGCGTTCTGGATGATCGCCTTGTATCTGCTGGGCCGGCTGCTCTATCGCGAGCGGGGCGGACTGAACGCGGTAGGCTTCGCCGCGCTCGGACTGCTGGCAGTGAATCCGCGCGCGCTGCTCGATACTGGCTTTCAGATGACGCTGCTCTCCGTGATCGCGATTGCCGGGATCGTAGCGCCATTGGTAGAGCGCACCTTTGGGCCGTTTTTACAGGCGACATGCGCGATGGATGTGATCGCGATCGACAGCACACTGCCGCCCCGGCTGGCGCAGTTCCGGGTGACGCTTCGGCTGATTGCCGCTCACCTCCACCCCCTGGTGAAGCGCCTGGTGAAAAAGAAGCAGGGCGCGCAGACTCTGCTCGCGTTCGCGGTCCGGTGCGTGTTGCGGCTGGTCGAGGTCATCACTGTCTTGGCCTTCATCGAGCTGACGATGGCCCTTCCGATGGCCTGCTACTTCCACCGCTTTACCACCTTCGGCTTGGTGTTGAATGTGCTGATCGTGCCCGCGCTGGCGTTGCTGCTGCCGGCGGCATTTCTCACTCTGCTCACGCTCTTGCTGCTGCCAAAGTTGGCGCTGATACCGGCAGCCGCGACGGCGATGATCCTGCACGCGGTCAGTGCCATCGTCGGCATGTTCGCGGGATTGCGCCTGGGCGACATGCGCGTCTCCGGACCGACGCCGTTCTATGCGATTGCCAGCCTGGCGCTGCTGGCTGTTGCCATCTGGAGCATCCGCCAACGAAGATTTGGTATTGCGCCGGCCCTCATCTGCATGCTGGCCGCGGCCGCGCTGGCCTTTGCACCCGCTCCGATGGCGCGACGGCAGCACGCACTCGAAGTGACGGCCATCGATGTGGGACAAGGCGATTCGCTGCTGGTGGTAACACCGGACGGCAAGACCCTGCTGGTGGACGCAGGTGGTTTTCCGGGAGGACGGAGCGCCAGCACCGGCAACTTCGATATGGGCGAGGACGTCGTCTCGCCTTATCTGTGGAGCCGGCACATCCGCCGTCTCGATGCGGTTGCCCTCACCCATGCGCATAGCGACCACATGGGGGGCATGCCGGCGGTGCTGCGCAATTTTCGCCCACGCGAGCTGTGGATCGGGAAGAACCCTGATACGCCGGACTACGATGCATTGCTGGCAGAGGCGAAGGATCTCGGCATTACAATCCGGCACTTCGCCGCGGGCGATGCGTTGAACTTCGGCGGGGCGCAGGTGCGCGTGCTGGCGCCGCCGCGGGACTACGAGCCGGGGAACGCAGCGAGCAACAACGACTCGCTGGTGCTGCACATTGCGCATGGCAACACCTCGGCGCTGCTCGAAGGCGATGCGGAGACGCCCAGCGAAGCACGCATGCTCGCCGAGCCGGGGCTGGCTGCGGATCTGGGCTCGGATTTGCTGAAGGTGGGGCACCACGGCAGCAGGACGTCTACCATCCCGCCGTTTCTCCGCGCGGTATCTCCGCACTATGCGGTAGTCTCGGTCGGCGAGCACAACAGCTATCATCATCCCAAGTGGGAGACGCTGGAAAAGCTCGAAGACGCACACGCGCTGACCTATCGCACAGATCTGCTGGGAATTTCCACCTTCTACCTCGATGGGCGTGGTGTGGAAGCAGCGCTGCCATCTCCGTAGAGGCAATTGGGCAAGACCGGGCGACAGAATCGCGCGGGAGAGTGAGGCATCTAATTGCTCATCCGCACGGGATCGTTTTTGATTCCAACACGGCATCGACGGGTATAGGATGCCCGGCATTATGCGAGATGAGATCACGGAGGGCTCAAGCATGGAGAACCGCGACATCGATCAAGCGCAGCCAGTCGCCAGCGGTCAGGGGCAGACGGACGGAAGCACGCCGGCCGGCGAGCGATCCACGCCGACAGTGCAGGAGGCGCTCGAGGAGCGACGAAAGATCCGCCGGTTGCAGATGATGATGGATATGGTTACGTCGGTGATCGCACAGGACGAAACGTTGACCTATGACGACGCCGCGGAGATGATCGCCGACAGCAAACGGGCTGCGCTGGCAATGTTCCCGGATAAGGAGCTCGCCTACAATCTGATCTACAAGCCGCGCTTTCTGCGGCTGATGCGGGAGCGTTTCCGGGTCCAGTAGACAGCAGGACTGCTACCCCCGTTACTTCTGCTCAACGCTGACGAGCCGCAGCGTGATGGTGCCCCAGAACAGGCGGGCCCGCATCTGCACCGGCAGATGCCGGCTGTCGTCCGTGTACCAGATCCAGATGTTGCCGCGATTCTTGACAACGCCCGCATCGGCGGTGGGTTCGACGCGAATGGTCGATACGGTGCCGGTGGTGGTCTTGATTTGTTCGCGCGCCTCCGCCTTGAACGTGACGTTCACGACACGCATGGCGTCGGCCACAGGCATGGAGAAGCTATGCCCAACCTGCAACGGCTGCGCACCGCCAACGAAGATGGCGGACATCAGATCGCTGACGCAAGGGGGTATAGGCGATTCCTGATGGCGCTGCGTTCCCTTCACCAGGTTCTTTTCATCCAGCACCTGCTTGCCGTGCGCATACTGGAATTGCAGCGTGCTGTTGATCTGCCGGCGGCCTTCCTGCAGTTGCTTGCCGAAGCTGGTGGAGCAGCCATCGCGGCGGCCGAAGGCGGACTGAAAACGATCGACAACTTTGAAGAGCAGACTTACCGCGCCGATGGAGTCTCCGTTCGCGGTGATGTGCTCCATCGTGCCATCGCTCTCCAGATGGAAGGTGGCGGCGCCGGCGGGGAAGACGCGCCAGTCGACAGCATAGGAGAGCGTCTGCCGCTGCGGCAGATACTGCTGCTGCGGAGCGGGCAGAGGCGGAAGTTGCTGGCCTTCAGCCCCGGCAGCAGCTACACAGCAGAGTGCAAATAAGAGCAAAGCGTTTCGGATCAAGCATTCTCCACTGTGGATGATTTCTTCCCGTAAGAGCTAGATTACAGCGCGCCCCGGCTGGTCGCGCTTTCAGGCACGATGCCGGAGATAGAACTCGATGAGCAGCGCGGCATAGATGGCGCATGTGCCGAGTGCGGCGTTGTACTCGCGGTGCTGGCGATAGAGAGCGGGCGAAAAGCTGAAGCCGGCGGTGCTGGCGGGAAAGCGAGCCGGCGTGGGCCGTGGCAGCAGCCGCGGCACGCGAGCACAGTAGGCGGCGAAATCCGGAAACGATCCGCGAAGGAACTCCTCCTCGGATCGGATGACAGGCACATAGATGACGAGGAAGAGCACGGCCAGAAGAAGCGCGATCCAAAGGTTGCGCGAGGCGGCGGCAAAGCCGAAGGCAATAAGCATGGAGCCGAGATAGAGCGGATTGCGCGTGTAAGCATAGGGGCCGGTGACAGCGAGCTCCGCATTCTTCTTCACGAAGCCAGAGGCCCATGCGCGCAGCAGCACTCCAGGAATGGTGAGCAAGAGACTCCACGCCAATGAAGCGGCTGAAGGATGGGCGCGCCACAAAAAAAAGGCGGCGAAGAGGAAGCCCATCGACACACGGATGCGCCGCGCCGTCGCTGCCCAGGTGGCGCTCATGCAGTCTCCGCCTGCTGTAACAGCGCGAGGGCAGCGCATGTCACCTCGTCTTCGGTGATTGAGAGCAAGCCGGACTCGGGCTCGCGGCGCCGGCTGTGATCGCGTTTGCTCGATGGATGCCGCAGCACAACCGAGGGCACCTCCGCGGGCAATGCATATGGGCCGTTGCGGGCCGGATCGGTGGGACCGAAGATGGCGACGACCGGCTTCCCCAGCGCGCCGGCGAGATGCAGCGGTCCGGTGTCACCGCCGATGACGAGCGTGGCTCGCCGGGTGACCGCGATGAGTTGTTCGAGCGTCATGGCAAGTGCGCGAGCACATCCTCCACTCGCCTGCACTACCTCCTGCGCCATATTCTCCTCGCCCGGACCGGCGTTGATCAGCACGGTAGCGTTCTGTTGCTGCAACTGGCGGGCGACGGCGCCATACCGCTGGGCCGGCCATCGCTTCGCGCCCCAGCCGGCGCCGGGATGGATCAGCACTAGCGGCTTATCGTTAGCGCTCAACGCGGCGTTACACCAAATCTCGGCATTTGCGTTGATGGGCAGCGGAGGTTGCACCGGCGCATCGATTGTCACCCCAGGGGAAACGCCAACCGCGGCTGCGACGACCTCCGTGGCTTGCTCGATTACGTGGACGCCCTGCGTGGCCACACGCTGATCGAACAGCAACTTCGACGGGAGCTCGCGCGGATCGGATTCCCCTACCAGACGAGCGCCAGCCATGCGGCCGATCCAGGCGGAGCGAATTGCGCCCTGCAGGTCGATCACGAGATCATACTGTTGCTGCCGAAGCTGCCGGCGCAGCGCGCGGACCGCGCGCCAGGTTGGTGGAGCGAGCGGGGCGCGTGCCCACCCCCGCGCGTGCGCTGTGTGCACGGCATCGACCAGCGGCATGGCGGCTGTGCGCGCGGTGGACGAAGAGTCAGCGCGCAGCAGTGGCTCCCAGCGGGGTTCTATCACCCACCCAAGGAAGCACTGCGGGAGAGCGCGCCGCAATGCCGCGACTGCGGGCATCGCGTGTAGGACGTCGCCCATAGCGCCGAGCCGTACGATCAGTATTTTGAGCTGCTTCTGTTGCGATACCAAACCATGATTTTCTCACAGGCTACACGGGGTCATTGACCCGGCTGAGAGGGCTCGGGCTCCGTGCTGTACCGGGCGCTCAACAGCCCGCTGATCTGCTCAAGAAATGCCTGCTCATCCCGCAGCCGGACGGCGAGAGTGGCGACCACGAGCGGCGCGGAGCGACCCAGCTCCTCGAGCAACCTGCGGTCGAGCTTGATGGCATCCTTTGCTGTGGTGATGAAGGCCTCGGCGTTTGACTTTCGGGCCGCTGCAGCGAGCGCGCGCATGTCCGCAAGCGCATAGCGATGATGATCGCGCCAGGCAAACGAATCGGCCAGCGTGATACCGTGAGCGCGCAATCCCGCGGCAAAGTCAGCCGGATGCGCGATCGCGCAGAAGGAGACAGCGCGCGAGACAGGCCAAGCGAGATCGAGGCTCCGCTGCATAGACCAGAGATGTGCGCCGGGGCGGAGATAGCGGCGAACCCATGGCTCGAGATCAGCATCCTCTTCGCGGAGAACCACGGCGTGGGCGCGGCCGAGTGCGGCGAGGGGTTCTCGCAAGCGGCCAGCCGGCAACATCTTCGCGGTGAGATCGCTTCTGTGGACCAGGACGATGTCGAGATCGCGCGCCAGCTTGCGATGTTGCAAGCCATCGTCGAGCAGATGCACGTGGGGGCGGGTGTCTGCCGCGAGCGTCCGCTCCGCGAGAAGTCCCGCGGTGTGACGGCTCGCGCCAACGAAGACGGGCACATGCGCCTCGCGTGCGATCAGGACCGGTTCATCGCCGAAATCGGCGGCAGACCCAGCAGGATCGACGCGCGCGACGCCGCCGCCCGAGCGTCCATAGCCGCGAGAGAGCACGTCGACACGGAAGCCGGCGGTCGTGAGTAACTGCGCAAGATAGATGGTGAAGGGAGTTTTACCCGCTCCGCCGACTGAGAGATTGCCAATGCTGATGACCGGCCATTGAAGCGTGGCCGGCTTCGCCCAGCCATGCGCGTACGCCTGATTCTTCACCGCTACCACGAGCTGATACAGCGCGGACAGCGGGAGCAGCTGTTGCATCCTCATACGCGTGGCCTGCTGTCACTCAGGAGCATCAGCGCAGCATCGATGGCCAGTTCCGTTGCGCCAGCCTCGCTGTCAAAGACCTCGAGGGCCCGCGCGCCCATCTTCTCCGCCGCTTCTTTGTCCGCTAGCAGATCTGTCAGAACGTGGCTGAGACTACCGGCGGCGACGATGCGGATGGCCTCGCGGGCCAGCAGACGATCGACGATGCCGCGGAAATTGCCATTGTGCTCGCCTACGACGCTGGGCACGCCAAACTGCGCAGGCTCGAGCGGATTGTGACCCCCGGCATCGATCAGGCTTCCTCCTACAAAGGCGAGCTGCGCGACCGCATAGAGCGCGGCCAACTCGCCGATCGTATCCAAGAGCAAGATGCTCGCAGGCAGCAGCGGCTGCGGCGCGCCGAGCCAGGTAGAACGCCGATGCCATGCCGCACGGCGCTGGTCCAGGAGCGCCGCGACTTCTGCAAAGCGCTCCGGGTGCCGGGGCGCCAGGATCATGACCGCATCTGGCACGCGCGCGCATACCTGCGTCCACGCATCGAGCAGCATCAACTCCTCACCGGCGAGCGTGGACCCGCAGACAAGCACCCGCGCCTCGGAAGGAAGTTGCGCGCTCACCGCTGCCACGATGGGCAGTGGCTGCGGCATGCGTACATCGAACTTCAGATTTCCGCCGCAATGAACGCGCGCGGTTGGAAGGCCGATGCGGATGAAGCGCCGGGCGTCCTCTTCGCTCTGCGCCAGCACCAGGGAGAGAGCCTGCAGAAATGACTTCCAGAATCGACGCAGAGCTAGATAGCGAGGCAACGAGCGGTCGGAGATGCGGCCGTTCACTACTAGAACGGGAATGCCGCGCCGTCTGCAACAGTGCAGCATGTTCGGCCAAAGCTCGCTTTCGGTAAGCACCAGCAGGGCCGGCTTGATCTGCGATAACGAGCGGCGAACGACCCATGGCAGATCGAAGGGAAAGTAGAAGCAGCGTGCGGCTCCGAACCGATCCTGCGCCAGTCGCTGACCGGTGCGCGTGGTGGTGGATACGATCACGTCGATATCGGGTGCGCGGGTTTCCAAGTCATGGATGAAGCGGCTGACGGCTACGACCTCTCCGACCGAGACGGCGTGCACCCAAACGACGCGGCGGTTGTGTGTGCGCGCTCTCCGTGGTGCAAGACCGAACCGCTCCCGCAGCCCCTCTCGAAGCTTAGGCCGAGAGAGGATACGGTAGGCCCAGTAAGGCGCTCCGAGAAGCAGCGCGAGCAGCAGAAGCAGGTTGTAGAAGACGATCACGCTTCCCCGCAGACTAACGGTTATGGCGCAAGTGCGCCATGCGGATGTGTACGCCTGCAAGCAAACGGACAGACGCAGCGAGGAAGTGATTTAATCATCAGCAAACGCCATGGGCCGCTTACCGATAGTCTGTCTCGCTGCGATCTTTACTATGTTGCCGGCTGCTGGCGTGCGCGCCCAGGCACCTGCCGCGCCTGAAGAAGCCTCCCGCTTCGCCGCCGTTGACACACATGCGAGCGAGCATGTCGCGATCGCGGCCGATCCCTATGACACGCCGGCGAAGGCCAAGTTGTTTCATATCGATTACCCCGCCTACCACGTGCTGCCCATCCGCATCATCGTTACGAACAATGGCGATACGCCCATCTCGCTCGCGGATGCTCGCATCGATTTCATAACAGCGGCAGGCGACAAAATTTCGGCGGCGGAACCCGAGGATGTCGAGCGCATCCTCGATAAGCCCGGAGACCCTGCGAAGGCGGTACGCGTCGGACCGATCAAGGTTGGAGGGAAGGGCAAGTCGAAGGACAAGGAGATCAAGGAAGACTTCGATACCCACGAATATGGAGCCCTGGCGGTAGAACCGCACACCACGCGGACCGGCTTTCTCTTTTACGACGTGGGCAGCACTGGCGATCCATTGCGTGGAGGCCGGCTGGAATTACGCAGGTTGCGAGCGGCGGACGGTAAAGAGTTGTTCGCGTTCGAGGTGCCGTTCGATAAGTATCTGGCGACGAAGTAGGTTGCGGTGGAAACGCAGATCCCTTCGACTGCGCTCAGGGCAGGCTCTTCGACTCGCTGGCGCTCGCTCAGGATGACAGGGTGCTTGTTGGGTGGTTGGCCAAATCTGTGCCGAAGGTGGGCGAGGTCGCGCTAGACGCCCTTTTTCATCGGCTCCCAGATGAACTTGTGGATCTGCAAGCTGATGCGCGCAGGAACGCCGTCTTCGAGCATCCATTCGACGAGGATGCGGGGATCGAGCGTGCAATTGCCGGCGGTACGCTCCGGTGAAGGCGTTTTGGTGAAGGCGGGCGAGAAGAGTACGTGGCCCACGCGCTCCGGCAGGGCGTGCTCGCGCGTGAAGTCGCGGGCAAATTCGTAGTCGGTACGGTCGCTGATGACAAACTTGATCTCATCGCGCTGAGTCAGCGCATCGAGGTTCGCGAGATAGAAACTGCCGTGTTCTCCGGAGCTGGGACACTTGACGTCCACGATCTTATGGACCGCCTGCGGAACGTTCGCGAGTGGCCGCTCGCCGCTGGTCTCGATCATCAGCGTATAGTCCCGCGCGAGCAGGCGGCCCATCAGGGGAATCAATTCGCGTTCCTGCAACATTGGCTCGCCGCCAGTAAACTCGACCAGGCGCACCGGCGCCAGCGCGGCGACGGCTGCCTCCACCTCGTCCAACGACTGCTTGTAACCGCCCTTGAAGGTGTATTCGGAGTCGCACCAGGAGCAGCGCAGGTTGCAGCCGGCCAGCCGAACGAAGATGCAGGGAAGGCCGGCGAAGCTCGATTCGCCCTGCACGGATTTGTAGGTCTCGATGAGATACACGCCGCGCTGCTCCGTCACGCTATTCGTAATAGGTCGCGGTGGTAGTGTCGGTCTCGAAGATGGTGCAGTCCTTCACGCTCACGCGTCCGTTGGTCATCGCGCTTAACTGCTTGTTCGTTTCATCGAAGAAATAGCGCGAAAGATTTTCGGCGGAGGGATTGATCTCGGTGAAGGGAGCGAGGTCGTTGATCATCTGGTGATCGAGCCGATCGATCACCGGCCGCATGACGTGCTTCAACTGCTTGAAATCCAGCAGCAGTCCGGCCTCATCCAGTTCCCCGCCCCGCAGCGTAACCCGCACCTTGTAGTTGTGGCCGTGCGGATTCTCGCACTTTCCGCGATAGTTGCGCAGATAGTGCCCGGAGGAAAAGCCGGCCTCAACTGTAACTTCGTACATGATGTGTTCTGTCCTTTAGAGAAGCGGGCCGCAGCCCTGTTCTTATTCTATGTTGCACGACTATTCGAGAGATTCAGAGCCGCTAACTACCCCACCCTAGCTTCGCTAGAATGGGGCACCCGGTTTCTCGCTCCCCGGAGGCGCACCCTCAGACTGGGACACCCAGCACCGGTTTCTCGCCCACAGGCGGGCCGCTCAGGATGGAGCACCCGCCGTATGTTACCCACGCCCTGTACCCCCCCCGTATGATTGCTCTAAATTCCTCTTTCTAAAGAGTTTATGCAGGGGTGTATGCCGTAAATTCCTCTAAGCATTGCACTTACGGGTAAATTCCTGCAAACAATAGAGTTAAGGTGAAGCACTCCGCGCGTTCGGGCCAGCGGGAGGCGCAGGCGCAAGCAGGCTTATTTCCAGTGTATCGGGTCAGGGGTAAAGGTACGCCAGGTGAGAGGTTACGAAGGTCAGGGGAGAACAGCGAGTCAGCGAGTCAGCAGGTCAGCGAGTCAGCAGGTCAGCGATGGTCGGCGCTGGCTTCATCGTGTGCGGCGGCCCTGACGGCGCTCGCGTTCCTGGTTGCGGCGCTCCACCTGCTCGAACATGGCGGTCATGACGCCACCGAATGCGGCGAGCAAGGCGCCGACCAGCAGGAAGAGCCCCGTAGTCTTCCATAAGGATCCGTTGCCCGGCAGTTCGGGCTGGCTGGCGCCGACCGTGGCGACCATGGCGCAGGAGACGATGGAAAAGAGCAGCAACGTGGCTGCCAGGATGTAGAGGTTCCGCGACATTGCTTCTTTATGCTAGCAGCGGATGCGCCTGACGGCGCATAACCCACCCTTTGCGCTTTGGCGATACGGAGAACGCCGGATGCGGTGAGGCGCAAAGAATGGGGCACCCCAGTGTTCCTGATCCTAAGCAGGAGTGGCGAAGAAGGCTTCCACCTCGGCAATATCGCGGGTGACGCGATACGGCGGCAGGCTATCCAGGAAGACCTTGCCGTAGCGCTGGCGCTGAATGCGGGGATCCAGCAGCATCAGGACGCCGCGGTCTTCCAGCGAGCGGATGAGGCGGCCGAAGCCCTGTTTGAGGGTGATGACAGCCTGCGGCACCTGGTACTCGAAGAAGGCGCTGCGGCCTTCCTCATCAAGCGCCCGCATGCGCGCGGCGACCACGGGATCGCTGGGCACTGCGAAGGGCAACCGGTCCACAATCACGCAACTGAGCGCCTCGCCCTGGACATCCACGCCCTGCCAGAAGGAGGAGGTGCCGAAGAGGACGGCGTTGGGAGTGGCGCGGAACTCTTCCAGCAGGGCCTTTTTAGAGGCGGTCCCCTGCAGCAGCAAGGGAAAGTCGAGTTCCATCAGCAGACGCTCATGGAGGTCACGCATCTGCGCGAAACTGGTGAACAGGCAGAAAGCGCGGCCGCGGGTGATCTCCAGAATGCGGCGGATGCGCCGCGCCGCCTCGACGGGAAAGGCGCTGTCGCGCGGGTCAGGCATGTCCGGCGGCAGATAGAGCAGCCCCTGCTGGTCATAGCGAAAGTGGGAGGGGACCACCAGTTCCTTGCCCTCGTGCATTCCCAGCCGCTTGCGAATGTGACTGAAGCCGCCGGCGACCGCCAGCGTGGCGGAGGTGAGCACCACGCTGCTGAAGCTTTCAAACAGCACCTCGCTCATCAGCTCGGATACGTCGATGGGCGTGGCCTGCAGGTAGGTGTTGCGTGTGGCCTGCCGCAGTGGGCCGGCGGAGCGCCGCTCCAACCAGAAGACGGTGTTCTTGCTCTCCGCTTCAAGCAGAAATTTAAGGTGTTCGCGGATGTCCGCCGTACGCTTCCTGAATCCGGTGGCTTCGTCCACTCCGCGCAGCCGCTCCAGTTCGCCTTCGAGCCGATGCAGCGCGTTGCTGAGGCCGAGATAGATGTCGCCGAATGTCTCGAGGAACTCCTCGCGACCGGTGAATGGCATGCGGCCTTCGCCCTGCGGCAACGCACCAAAAAGCATGCGGGCGCGCTCCCGCACCAGTTGCGCGGCGCTCAGCACCCCGGCGGCGAGCGTCAGTTTGCCGCGGAGCGTGGCCTCCAGATCGCGCACCAGCTCCTCGAAGCGCACGTTGCTGAGAGCCACGCCGAAGTAGGTAGACGCCACATCTTCGAGCTCGTGCGCCTCGTCGAAGATAACAATGGCGGCGTCCGGCAGAATGCCTGCGTCCGGGGCGCTCCTGGCCTGCAGCTTGATCGAGAGGTCGGCGAAGAAGAGATGGTGGTTGACGATGATGATGTCGCTCTCAAGCGCCTTGCGCCGCATCTCGGTGATGAAGCAGCGCTCCCAGTCGGGGCAGCTCTGACCCAGACACGCCTCGGTGCGCGCATCCAGTTTGTTCCACAACGGACTGTTCTCCGGAAGGCCTTCGACCTCCGCCCGATCGCCTGTGGTGGTGCTGCGCTCCCAGGTGGCGATCTTCTGGAACTGATCGATCTCTTCCAGGCCGTTCAGGATGGGCTGGTCGCGCAAGGCATAGAGCTTGTGCCGGCAGAGATAGTTGGCGCGGCCCTTCATGTAGCAGACGCGCAGCGGACCGAGCAGCGATTCGAGAAAGGGTATGTCCTTGAAAAAGAGCTGCTCCTGCAGATTCTTGGTACCGGTGGAGATGATGATGCGCTGGCCGGTGCGCAGGGCCGGCAGCAGATAAGCGAGAGTCTTGCCGGTACCGGTGCCCGCCTCCACGATGAGGTGGTGGTGTTCGGTAAGCGCCCGCTCGACGGCCTGCGCCATCTCCAACTGCCCGCGGCGAAACTCATACGGAAGACTGGAGCCGGCGAGCACGCCGCCGGGCGCGAAGAAGTCGTACACGGAGGGCAAAGCGGGGGCGAGTTGGGCAGAGGATGGCACGTGATGTGGCAGCGGGGAATGTGTGGCAGGGGCTAACTTCCTATAATAAAGACTTGCGGTGTCCTTCGCCGACGGAAAGAAGAACCAGTTGAAAGCACATAAGACACGACGACTCCTGGCGCGATCGAGTACTGCTACCTCCCAGGGAGGAGAGACGGCGGCCGCCGCTCTCCCTATTTTCGCCATCTGTGGACGGCCGAATGTCGGCAAATCCACGCTGTTCAACCGTCTGACGAAAAGCCGCCGGTCCATCGTTGGCGACGAGCCGGGTATCACCCGCGACCGGATTTATGGAGAGGTGGAGTGGCTGGGGCGCACGGCGCGGCTGGTGGATACGGGCGGCATCGTACCCGATGACGAGGCGCTGATCCCCGCAGCCATCTTCCAGCAAGCGCAAGTGGCGCTGGAGGAAGCCGACGCGGTGGTGATGGTGGTGGATGGGCGGACGGAGCTGGCCTCGCCCGATCTGGAACTGGCGCGGCTGCTGATCCGTTCCGGCAAGCCGATCTTCCTCGCGGTGAACAAGATGGATGCGGAGCAATTGGAGGCGCAGGCGCAGAACTTCCGGCGGCTGGGGATCAAGGAACTGTTTCCCATCTCAGCGGAGCACGGCAACGGCATTGAGGATCTGCTGGATGCGGTCTATGCGGTGCTGGACTTTCCGCCAGATGTAGAGGAAGCGGAAGCGCCGGTCGAGAGCGAGCCGGTGGAAGAGACGGCGTCGCTGCACCGGACGCACGGCGAGTATCAACAGCGGGAGACGTCGATTGCGATCATCGGGCGGCCGAATGTCGGCAAGTCCACGCTGCTGAATGCGCTCACCGGTACGTCCCGGGCGATCGTTTCGCCGGTGGCCGGCACCACACGCGATGCGGTGGATGAGGTGATGGACTATCAGGGCACGCAGTTGCGCTTCATCGATACAGCGGGCATCCGGCGCAAGGGCAAGACACACATGATGGCGGAGAAGCTGTCGGTCATCATGGCGATCCGGCACCTGGAGGCCGCCGATGTAGCACTGCTGGTGATCGATGCGACGGAGGGCGTGACCTCGACCGATGCGACCATCGGCGGCTATGCGCACGAGAGCGGCCGGTCGGTAATTATCGTCGTGAACAAATGGGACCTGGTGACGATTGGCCGGACGGATGGCAAGCCGCCGGCCGATCGCGCGATCTTCGAGATGCAGTTGCGCAAGGTGCTGAAGTATCTGAGCTATGCGCCGGTGGTCTTCCTCTCCGCCGCGCAGCGGACCAACATGCACCTGCTGTTGCAGCAGATTGCGCTGGTGACGGCAGAGCGGCGCAAGCGCGTCTCTACCGGACAGATGAACCGGTTTCTGGAGCGTATCGACTTCCAGCGGGCAACAGTGCCGATGTCCAAGCGGGTGCGGGTGTACTACATGACGCAGGCGGCGGTCGCGCCACCGACGTTCGTGCTGTTCACGGACAAGCAGGTAAAGCTGCACTTCTCCTTCGAACGGTTCCTGGAGAACCAGATCCGCGAGTCATTCGACTTTATCGGATCGCCGATCTGGTTCAAGGTGCGGGCGCGGAACCAGAAGGGGGAGGAGGGATAGAGGCAGATTTCCACAGGGTTAACTTCCTGATATCCCTCCCCCTCCCCATATGGTATGGAAGTGTCTTGGAATCAGTGATTTAATCCGGCAATAATTGATTTGACTAACCCAACTGAGCCATAATGGGGGCTGCCGTGACAGGGCTTCTGCAACATTCGTAATGAACTAAGCATACGTTTTCGCTTTTTATTCGTCTTTTGTATAGAATTGAGGGACTGAGACCTGATTTTGCACATAATTTTGTGCATGTCTTGTGAGCCGGTAGTGGTACCCTTGTCATTCAATACGACATATTGTGGATAAGTGCGGACTACTGTGGAAAGGAGGGAATAGGCCATGTCGGTGATAATCGGCGACGAGAACAAGTTGGGGGAGCTGATTCTTTACATCAGCAGGAAGTGTGCGACTGACCCGCGATTTGGAGCGATTAAACTCAACAAAATCCTATACTTCTCCGATTTCTATGCATTTGGAAATGCGAGTACTTCGATAACAGAGGTCGATTATCAGCATCTGATAAACGGCCCTGCTCCCCGACGCTTGCGGCCAGTCCGTGACCGATTGCAGAGCATTGGAGCGCTGGCTTTGCAGCATGTCGTCCTGAAGAGTGGCAAGACGCAGACTCGAACAATCGCACTGAGAACTCCTGATTTAACCGCGTTCACGGGCGAAGAGATCGCTTTGGTCGATGACGTCATAGACATGTTGTGGGATGACGACGCTGATAGCGTCAGCGAGCGGACTCATCGCTATGTCGGATGGAAGATGACTCAACTAGGGGAGACGATCCCCTATGGGAGCATTTTTCTCTCCGATGAGCCGCTTTCGAGTGCCGAGATTTTGAGGGGACAGGAATTGGCTAATCAGCTTGGACTGATGGCCTAAGCTGACAATGGCGACCGAGATAGTCGATGAGCCGTTATATACGGAGCAAATAAATAGTCTCGGGGTTGATTGGAAGAGGCTCGATTTCGCGCTGATGACGCTAAGGCCTGCACTTCTTAAGATTCCGGATGTTTTTCCTTTAGTCCCAGGTACCAAAATCCGCAGAGTAAAGCTCATGGGATTCCCCGGCGTTCCGCCACTGTCGATATTCTTCACAATATCGGGCCATCAAGTTCGTTTGCTTTCTGCTGAACTTCTCGACTTCGAAGAATGACTAGAGGGCTAAACTCGTCCTTATGAAGCCCAATCGACAAACGCCAGAGATGACGCGCTTCAACGAAGCCCTGCGGCGTGTAATGCAGGTCTCCAAGGATGAGCTTCAACGCCTACTACACGATGAGAAAGCGATAGAATCCACGCGGCAGAAGCGCGGGCCTAAACCTTCGGCTTCGGGCCGCGCTTCCCGCGATAAGGATTGAATTTTCGCCTTCCTCATTTTCCGGTGAGTTCGGCAAATGTAAGCCGCTTGTTCGCTACCTGCGAGAGCGCGAGTAGGAAGCGATCAGCATCGTCGAGCCGGTTGTCCTTGGTCGCCCGATTGTTGAAGCGAAACATCTGCTCATCCAAATAGCGGTCAAGGTGGAACGGCTCTACTGCCACGTAGGTGCCACTCAGGTTCCGCTTCATTAGCGACCAGAAGTTCTCTAAGCCGTTTGTGTGCACCTGCCCTTTGACATAGGCGTCTGCGTGGTTCACGGTGTCGTGGATGTAGCGGCGGTGAAGGGTGTCGTAGGCTACCGCCTGATCGGTATATACGCGAGAACCGTACTTGACGTTCTTCAGAATCTCTTTCTGTAGAGTCTCGCGCTTCACATCTGGAACCACTTTGGCGCGTACCTGCCGTGACTCGCGGTCGAGGATGCCGATAACAGCGGTCTTGTTCTCGTGATGAACGCGATTCTCGTATCCCAATTCGCGCTTGGTGGTCGCTAGTTTCATGGCACGGCTGCGGTGCATGTTGCGCAGCTTGCCGCCGACGAATGACTCGTCCACCTCCACTTCGCCGCCGTCATTGCCGCCTAGCTTAATGCCCATGTCCGGAGCCTTCAGAACGAGCCTGAGACGTTGCAGCATGAACCAAGCGGACTTCTGGGTAACGCCAATTGCCCGAGCCACTTCGTAGGAACTGATCCCATTCTTGCAGTTCACCAAGAGCCACAGGACAGGGAGCCACTTGGTAAGCGGGATCGGTGAGTCCTCGAAGATGGAGCCACGCTTGACCGAGAACTGGACGCGGCAGTTGCGGCACTTCCAACGCTTCTGAGTCTTGATGTAGTAGGGCTTCTCAGCGCGGCATTCAGGGCAGACGGGGCCGGTGAGCGGCCAGCGCATCTCGGCTACCGCGTCAATGCAGACCTGCTCGTCGCTAAAGTATTGAATCGCTTGCTGTAATGTCTTTGGCGCGTCCATGTAAAGACTATAGCAAATTGGCGTGGGTTAGTCAACGCAATTATTACCTTTAATCCGGCTGCTGGCGCTCCATATCAGATTCTAAAGGGGTTACGGGTAAATATTAGGGAGCAAAGGACTTACACCAGCAGGTCAGCGGGTTAGCAAGGCAGCAAGTCAGCCTCTATTTCCAGTGTAGAGATATTCGTGAATTAATACGCCACGGGGACATACAAAGCTACCCCGCCCTAGCTTTCACCCAAGAGCGAAAGCCGCGCTAGAACGGGGCACCCGGTTTAGGGAATGGGCCGAAGACGGCGACCCCGGTGGGGGTTCCCACGTAGACCTTGCCGTTGACGATCATAGGAGTGATGAACTTGTTGCCGTTGCCGAAGCTGTCCCGATTGCTGCTGGCCTGGTTGCTGTTGTAGA
>JBPCNO010000067.1:0-13964 GCA_051001135.1 Acidobacteriaceae bacterium | reverse complement strand
CGGCGCCTGCACGGTCTTCATGAGCATCAGCCTGCCAATCTGCGAGCACCCCTTCCGGCATACTTCGATGCGGCTCCTCGCCGCTCTGCTCATCGCCGCGCTGCTGGCGACCGCGGCCGCCTTCACTGTCCAGTCCTGGGCGCAACAATCTCTTCCCGCCACGCACACTGCGCTGATTCTCGCGCTGGAACCGGTCTTCGCCTGGCTCACTGCATTCTTCTTTCTGCATGAACGCATGACCGGGCGCGCCGCAACGGGAGCTGCTCTTATCCTTGCGGGCATTGCCGTCACCGAACTTCTGCCCCAGCGCATGATTCCAACAGCGCACGAAGCTGGCTCCACCTTCTCCGCTTTCTGAAGCCTTTCGGAACTCCCATGCACACGGATTGCCGCTGGCGGCGTCTAAAAAACGGATACCCCATGGGCTCGCTATACTGAAGACTAAGGGTTCCACTGGAATGCTTCCTGAAGAAGCGGAGCACGGGCCACGCGCCTGTCTCTGAACGCCCCTTTAACGACGAGGTTAGACCCGCATGAAATCTTTGCTCGAGCGGACCAGGCTCAACCGTCTCGCTCCTACGTTTGTCGTTCTTACGACACTATCCGCCGGCATCCTGATCGGCTCCTTTGCCGTCCACGGCGTGCACGGCAAAGAGGGGCAGGTCAACAGTTCCGATGCCACCCCACTGAAGATCCCGAACCCGGTGAAGCTCGGCACGCAGTTCTCGGAGATCGCCAAGCAAGTCGGCCCCGCGGTGGTGGGCATCAGCACCGAGACCTTGCCGCACCAGCAGCGCATCCGCAATCGTCGCGGCATGCCCATGCACCCCATGCCCAACGGCCCGGAGAATGGCCCCGGGGATGCAGATCAAGGTCCGGATCAGGGTCCCGGCCAGGGTGGCGGGCAGGGCGGCGGGCAGGATCAGGGTCCCGGCAATGATTTCCAGGACTTCTTCAACCGCTTCTTCGGAGGCGGTGGCGGTGGCCAGATGGGTCCCGACGGTGGCATGGGTGACGGCGGCGGCGTGCGTGAAGCGCTCGGCTCGGGCTTCATCGTCGATCCCCGCGGCTATATCCTCACCAACAATCACGTGGTCGACAAGGCCGACAAGATCTACGTCAAGCTCTCAACGGATTCCGACAACGATTCCGACCGCGGCCGTCTGGCGAAGGTCGTCGGCGTCGATCCGGATACCGACGTGGCCGTCATCAAGATCGACACCACCAAGCCGCTGCCCACGGTCAAGATGGGCAACAGCGACTCGTCCGATGTCGGTGACTGGGTGGTCGCGATGGGCAGTCCGTTCGGCCTTTCGAAGACCGTCACTGCCGGCATCGTTTCGGCCAAGAACCGCACCATCGAGCCCGGCCAGAAGGGCCAGTTCCAGCACTTCATCCAGACCGATGCAGCCATCAATCCGGGCAATTCCGGCGGACCGCTGCTCAACATGGATGGTGAAGTGATCGGCATCAACACCGCCATCTACACTCAGTCGGCCGGCTATCAGGGCATCGGTTTCGCCATGCCGTCGAACACCGTCATCCAGACCTACAACGATCTCATCGGGCCCTCGCACAAGGTCACGCGCGGCTCCATCGGCATCAGCTTCCAGCCCAGCCTGCCCAGCGCGGTCGGACGGGTCTACGGCTTCAAATCGGGCGTCCTGGTCAGCAGCGTGCAGAAGGGCGGTCCGGCGGAGGATGCCGGTCTCAAACCGGGTGACATCATCACTTCGGTGGACGGACAGAACGTCAAGGACGGCGATGCGCTGGTCGCCATCATCGCCAACAAGAAGCCCGGCGAGACGGTCAAGCTCGGCTATCAGCGCAACGGCAAGCAGGACACCGCGACGGTTACGATCAAGGACCGCACCAAGGTCTTTGCCACGACCGAACAGGCCGAGAACCAGGGGCCGAACAACAACGGCGGGGCGGATGTAGGCCGGGATAAGCTCGGCATCACCGTCACCGACATTCCCCAGCAGTTCCAGGGCAAGAACCTGCACGGCGTCCTGGTGCAGGAGGTCAAGCCGGGCACGTTTGGCGATGAGATTGCTCTGCCGTCCAACACCGTCATCACCGAGGTCAACAAACAGCCGATCAACAGCAAGCAGGACTTCAACAACGTGGTCTCCGGCCTGAAGTCAGGACAGGATGTGGTCTTCAAGGTGGTCGATCCACGCAACCCAACCCTCAGCTCGCTGGTGGGCGGCACCCTGCCGTAGGTCATTGCCCGCTGACACTATAGTTACCGGCATCCGCAACTTAAGCGGATGCCGGGCTTGTGTTGATTGCAATCTCAGTGCAGAGTCAGTAGTCTCTGCAAAGCGATTGTTAGAACTTGTCGCACCTGAAATCTTGTTGCACCCAAAATTTGTCGCATTCCAAAACTTGTCGCATTGAGGACACCGCATGTTTCTTGTTACCCGAGTGAGTACGATGATCGTGGCCGCTGCGCTGGTGGCATCGCCCGCCTTCGCTACCCGCAATCACCGCGCCCCCACAGCCGGGCATGCCCATGCAAGCCTTACCCACCGCGCCAGGAAGGCCACGTCGAGCCATCTGCACCGCGCATCCAAGCCCGTCGGACAGCGCGGCATCGCGCCCGAACGCGCTACCGAGATCCAGTCCGCGCTGATCCGCGAGAACTACATGAGCGGCGCGCCGACCGGACAGTGGGACACCGAGACCGAAGCCGCGATGCAGAAGTTCCAGGCCGACCACGGCTGGCAGACCAAGCTCACGCCCGACTCGCGCGCGTTGATCAAGCTGGGCCTGGGCCCCACCGGGGTAACCGGGACGCCCGCGGTCACACCGTCCACCACCTATCGTGCAGGCGGCATGGGATCTGGGGAGGCCGCGGAGCCCGGCACATTAGCCTCGGTGCACTCGATCGCGCAGTAGACGGTTCCCTGCACCATGCATAAGGCCCGGAGGGCGCTCTCCGGGCCTTATGCTTTACTACGCCGGAGCCACCTGTTGGACAAGATACGCTGCACGTTCTCGTTCCTGAGGAACGCCCCAGACGTTTCGAAGGTTCAGCAGTCTCCAGAGATCATCAGTCTTCATCGCCTGCTTCATCGTGATTGCGGCCATGCCCCTCGACTTTGATAAATACGGTGGAGATCGCATTTGCGTCGAGCACGGTGTGGATTTCGCTGCCCTGTCTGACCACCACGAACGCCAAGTTCAGCGGAACAGGACTATTAGGTGTGTTGACGATAGCCGTTCCTGTGCAATCAGAATTGACGGTGTAGGTCCCGCTCGCCGCAGTCCAACCGGACTCTAACGACTTGCCGTTGATGACCGTGTGCTCCACCCACCTCAGATCACCTCTGCCATCAAAATGAGTGAGGCCCACTCCGCGAAACTGGAGAACAACGCCGGGGCCGGGGAGGAGCACGCCTTCAGCGGCATATCCATAGTCACCCCGCAGCGTTCGATCGGAGCAACGCCGGTCCCCAGATTGTCTGTCATCTGGCTGCGCCATCGCAGAAGTTCCGGACGCCAGTAAACCGCAGACGACCATAACGGGAGCCACCACCCTCGATAGTTTCAAAGCTGATTGCCTTTGCATTGAGAACCTCCTTGTAGGTCGGGCCAACTATAGGTTTGGCCTTGGCCGGCTTCAATGGCCGCCGTGTTCCCTCTTTATTCCATGCATGTTCCCCGAGACACACCTCAGAATCAGCAGGTTACGGCCAGAGCATGAAGAGAGGAGGTGCAAATGAAAGGCACGGTGTTGTACCATCCCCCGGATATGAGCCTCTCCTCGCAGCAGCGGATCCGTTTCGGATTGTTCGAGGTGGATGCTCGATCCGGCGAGCTGCGCCGCAAAGGCTCCAAGGTCGATCTGCAGGATCAACCGTTTCAAGCGCTCGTGCTGCTACTGGAGCGTCCGGGCGAGGTGGTGACGCGGGAAGAACTCAGCAAACGACTGTGGCCGGAGAACACTTTTGTCGACTTCGATCGCGGCCTGAACAAAGCCATTAACAAGCTGCGCGTCGCTCTGAGGGACAATGCCGAGAAACCGTGCTACATCGAGACTTTGCCCCAGCGCGGATACCGCTTTATTGCGCGCGTCGAGAACCTGGTGCAAGTGGCGGATCGCTTTCGGCCGCAGCAGTCTCCGCAGATTGACTCGCTGGCGGTGTTACCGCTCGACAATCTCTCTAGCGATCCTGCGCAGGAATACTTCTCCGACGGTATGACGGAGGAGCTCATTTGCGCAGTCGCCAGGATCGCCTCGCTGCGGGTGATCTCGCGGACCTCCGTGATGATATACAAAAGCTCACGAAAATCCTTGCCGGCGATTGCGAAGGAGCTAAGTGTGGACGCGATCGTGGAAGGCACGGTGCTGAGATCAGGCCAAAGAGTCCGGATTACAGTGCAACTCATCCTTGCTCCGGAAGACAGGCACCTATGGTCAGGAAGATACGAGCGCGACCTGCGTGACATCCTGAAGTTGCAGGCGGAGGTAGCGCAGAGCATCGCCAACCAGATTCACAAGCTGGTGGACCCGGATCATGCTTACCCTGAGCAGGCGCGCCAGGTACACCCGCAAGCTTACGAGGCGTGTCTGAAAGGAAACTTCTTTCGGGACAAAATGACTCCAATCGATCTGGGAAAAAGCGTTGAACTCTTCGCCCAGGCAATCGACCTCGACCCGGAGTACGCCCGGGCTTTCGGAGATCTCTCCCGATCCTATTTCTATCTCGGGCTTTTCGGGATGGGTGACGCCAGAGAGATGTTCCCGAAAGCGGAGGCGAGCGCCCAAAGGGCTCTGGAGTTGGATGAAACTGTTGCTTCGGCTCACCAGGCGTTGGCAGTGGCCCACGTCTTTCGCGACTGGGATTGGGCCGCCGCGGAAGCGGAGGCCAAGCGGGCCGTGGAATTAAATCCGGGCGAGTCGGTAACGCACGCACATTTTGCCGACTTTGTTTCCATTCGGGGGCGGCACAGTGAAGCGATCGCAGCCTTCAGCCGGGTGCTCGAGCTGGATCCAATCTCCCGCGTGTACATCGGCCACTTCGGACTGATTCTTTACCGCGCACGCCGCTACGACGAATCGATCGCCCAGTGCCAGAGAGCTCTGGAGATCGATCCCCAGTACACCAATGCCTTATGGTTCCTCGCCCTCTCGCTGGAGCAGAAGGGCGAGCTTCCGGCATCGATCGCGAAACTCGAAAAGGCCGTCAGTCTTTCCCATGGTCCGCACTATCGGGCACTCCTGGGCCGCGCTTACGCGCTGGCAGGCGAGCGCACGAAGGCAATAAACATCCTCGACGAACTGCAGGCATTGTTCCGGCAACGGTATGTTTCCCCTTTCGACATCGCGGTCGCGCATGTGGGGCTCGGCGATGAAACCTCCACGTTCCAATGGCTGGAAGACGCTTGCCAGCAACGGGTATTTCGAATCATCGAGCTTTTATTTCCGATGTTTGACAGCCTGCGTGCCGATCCGCGCTGGCAGGACCTCGTTCGACGCATCGGTCTTCCGCAGTAGATGGAAGCGAGTGTTCCGCCACCGATCCGCTACAGGGAATGTTCGCGGACAATGTTGCGCGAAGCGCGGCTGCCGGTGCGGCCAGGTCCCTACTTCCAGCTAACGGCGAGTTGCCAGCGGAGGTGGCGCTGGGCGGTTTTGCGCAGCACGCGCTCGAACTCTTCGGTCTCTTTCACCACAGCGGACGTATCGGTGCCCAGGGCGACGGGATGCTCGCGCAGGAAGTCGAGCAGGGTACAGACGGTGATGAGGCCGTCTTCGGGTGAAAACCACTGCGGAGGGGGCAGCGTCTTGGCCCACTCCGGGTCGCCTGCGCCCTCGTCGAGCAGCAGCGCCATGGAGTTCTCATCTGCGGAGAAGAACTCCAGCATGGGTTTGACCCCAAGCTTCTGTGCGAGCTTTTCCAGACCATCTTCGTTGCGGGCGAGGGCCTTGCCGTTGACGAAGATGTCAAAGCCGGGATCTTCTCCCTCGACCACGATAAACATCGACGCGCTCACCGGAGAAGTGTAACCCGGACGCCCCCAATACAGGCAATTTTCGAACGCGCTCAGGGACCGCCGGTTATACGAAGGATCAATGGATCGGAATCGGAATCAGCCGCGTCAGGAGCGCGCAAGAGCAGCACCAGGCTGCCCAGGATAACGGCGGCTCCGAGGAGCATCTGCCAGTCCAGCCTTTGCCGAAACAGCCATGCCGCTTCCCCCGCTGCCACCAGGGTCTGTCCCCAGAAGACAGCGGCGAGCTTGGCTGCCGGAAGCACACGCAACAGGCTGAAGAACAGCAGGTAACCACCGCATGTAGCCGCCGCGCCAAGGGCGAGTGCCCAGTCGGAACCCGGCTGCCAGGAAATCATGGGCCAGGAAATCATGGGCCAGGAGCCCATCCGCCGCTCAAGAGCCAGGCTGGCAGTGGCCAGTACAGCGGCGGCCGCGAGCAACTGCACACAAACTGCCGCCGGGATCGAGATGGATGGAATGGACATCTTGCTGGGCTGTTGGTTGGGTTGTGTATGGGACACGCTCCCGACGGCTGGGGCTCGTTCCCAAACCGCTTCCGCAAACAACAGCGCACCGGCTGTGACGAGTGCGGCGGCGACGGCAGCAAGGAGGGACGGCAGGGTGCGCCAGGAGAGGCTCAGTGCGGCGGCGACGAACAGTGCAATGCCGGTCAGTCCGGCCAGGCAGAATGCCTGCAGCCCGCGGGTGCGCGCGCGGCAGGAAGCCACTAACAGCGGTACTGCGGCAAAGATCGCGGACCGGTCTCCAAAACCTGCGTGCGTGCCAGCCAGGATCAGAAGGATCTCCGGGACCGCGATCAGCCCGGCGCCGATCAACACATTGCTGGAGAGAGATATGGCACCGTCACTGTTGCCGATGAGAGTTCGCCGGGCACGCCAGGCAAACGGCAGGAGCACCGCGCCCGCGGCCAGGCAGCGGAGGGAACCGGTGGCAAGGGGCGGCGAGCCTCGCAGGCTGTCGGCGAGCATCCACTCCGATCCCCAGATCAGCGCAAGCACCGCGAACAACGCCGCTGTCGACCGTGTCTGCCGCATACATTTTCAGAGTGAGAGAACGGTTGCGCAAAATGCAAAAGGGCCGCGCGGAGAGCGCAGCCCTTTCGTTATTTACCGGCGATTTCCGCCGCCTGGACCGCCTGGCCCGCTGCCGGGACCACGGCCGCGGCCACGACGACGGCGACGGCGCGCGGCGTCACCCTGCGCGCTCGCACCGGCGGCTTGTCCCGCCGGTACCGGCTGGGCATCATCTGCCCGGTTGAAGTTCGGCTCGTCGCCCTCGGCTCCGTTATCTTCGAAGTCGTCGGATTCATCGCCGCCCTCGATGGTGATGGTGCTGGCGTTCGAGGAGGGCTGCCGTTCCGGACTGGACTGCGCCGGGCTCTCGGCACGCACCGGGCGATCCGGACGCTCCGACCGGTCTGGACGCTCCGACCGCTCAGTGCGTTCGCCACGCTCAGGACGCTCGCTCCGCTGCGGACGGCGCTCGTCGTCGTGGGAAGCGGTACCAGAGGCGGCGACATCGGATACCTGGCCGGGCTCAGGAAGCCCCAGCTTCTGCCGCTGCTCCTTGAGCAAGGCCTTGCGCGAGAGCTTGATGCGGTTGCCCTCCATGCTCAGCACCTTGACCAGCACCTGGTCGCCTTCGCGCAGTTCGTCCTTGACGTCCTTCACGCGGGTCTCGGCGATCTCGCTGATGTGCAGCAGACCATCGGTGCCGGGGAAGATCTCGACGAACGCGCCGAACTCCGCCAGCCGGACGACCTTGCCGAGATAGGTCTTGCCGATCTCGGGAACGGCGGTCAGGTCGTTGATCATGCCCAGTGCCCGGCTCAGACCATCCGGATCGCTCGATGCCACATTGACGCGGCCGGTATCGTCCACATCGATCTTGACGCCGGTGGCCTCGATGATGCCGCGGATGACCTTGCCGCCCGGTCCGATGAGATCGCGGATCTTGTCGGTGGGAATCTGCAGGGTGCGAATCTGCGGTGCGAACTTGGACTTCTCCTCGCGCGCGCCCTGGAGCGCCGCGTCCATCTTGTCCAGCAGGAAGAGCCGTCCGTGCCGCGCCTGTTCGAGCGCCTCACGCATGATCTGGCCGGTGATGCCGGGGATCTTGATGTCCATCTGCAGCGCGGTGATGCCATTGCGCGTTCCGGCCACCTTGAAATCCATATCGCCGTAGTGGTCTTCGGCGCCCGCGATGTCGGTCAGAATGTCGTACTGCTCACCCTCCTTCACCAGGCCCATGGCGATACCGGCGACCGATCCTTTGATCGCGATGCCCGCATCCATGAGCGCGAGGCTCGCGCCGCAGACGCTGGCCATCGACGAGGAGCCGTTCGACTCCAGAATGTCGGAGACGATGCGGAAGGTGTAAGGCGACTCGTCCACGCTGGGCAGAACCGCCGTGATGGCCCGCTCCGCGAGTGCACCATGGCCGATCTCGCGCCGACCGACACCGGTCATACGCCCGGTCTCACCGACGGAGAATGGCGGGAAGTTGTAGTGCAGCATGACGCGCTTCTTCTGTTCGCCTTCGTAGCTCTCCAGGCGTTGCTGGTCGTCGGTGGTGCCGAGGGTCACAGTCACCAACGCCTGCGTCTCGCCCCGGGTAAACAGCGCCGAGCCGTGGGTACGTGGCAACACGCTGGTCTCGATCGAGATCGGGCGGATCTCGTCGAACGCGCGGCGGTCGGGGCGGATGCGCTCCTTGGTCACCTGCTCGCGGAAGATATTTTCGCGCAGCGCTTCGTAGTACTTGGCCAGCTTCTTCTTGGCGTCCGGCTGATCCGCGGGAACATCCTTGGCCAGCTCGTCCTTGATCTGCTTGACCATGGCGTAGCTGTCGGTCTTGGCATGCGTCTTAGTATCGAGCGCGTCCTTCAGGCGGTCGCCGACGCGCTGGACCAGTGATTCATAGTAGCTCTGGTCGAATTCAATGGGCGTGAGCTGCCGCTTGGGCTTGCCTGCCTTGGCCACCAGATCGTCGATCACAGCGCAGATCTTCTTGACCTCGGTGTGGCCGAACTCGATGGCATCGACCACCATCGCTTCGCTGACTTCGTGCGCGCCGCTCTCCACCATCACGATGCCGTGCGGGGTGCCGACGACCATGATGTTGATCGAGCTTTCCTTGCGCTCACCGTAGGTCGGGTTGACCACGAACTGGTCACCGACGCGTCCCACGCGCACCGCGCCCACGGGGCCGGAGAAAGGGATATCCGAGAGCGCCAGCGCGGCTGCCGCGCCATTGATACCGATGACGTCGGGATCGTTCTCTTTGTCCGCGGACATGACGAGCACGATGACCTGCGTCTCATTGCGGAAGTTTTCCGGGAACAGCGGACGGATAGGGCGATCGATCTGGCGGCAGGTCAGCACTTCCTTCTCGCTGGGACGGCCTTCGCGCTTGATGAATCCACCCGGGATACGGCCGCCGGCGTAGGTATATTCGCGGTAGTCCACGGTGAGCGGGAAGAAGTCGATGCCCTCACGCGGGTCGGGTGATGCCACCGCGGTCGCCAGCACCATGGTGTCGCCGGTTGTCACTACCACCGCTCCGGATGCCTGTTTGGCCATGCGGCCCGTTTCAAATGTCAGTCGCTTGCCACCAGCAAGCTCGACGGATACCTCTTGTTTCATAGTGTCCTCGTAAGTTTCAGGAGCGGCGACGCCGCTCGATGAGCCGGGGGCGAGAGCATCAGCTCTCCGCGGGAGCGTGCGCCATACAGCGGCGCTCCAGTTGTCTATCCCTGGCTGCTGTCGCACGCATGCCAAAACGCGCGAACGGGAGCGCACGCGCTCCCGTTGCACTCACCTTGGCCGGCGATCGTGCGATGCCGGATATTGGATGGATGGGTTAGCGATAAGAAGGACAAGGGCGCCAGCTTATTTGCGAATGCCCAGTTTGCCGATGACGTCTCTGTAACGCGCAGTGTCGCTCGTCTTCAGATAATCCAGCAGACGACGCCGTCTGCTCACCATCATCAGCAGGCCGCGCCGCGAGGCGTGGTCCTTCTTGTGCGTCTTGAAGTGATCCGTCAGCTCGCCGATGCGTTCGCTGAGGATCGCAATCTGCACTTCCGGGCTTCCGGTATCGGAATCGTGAGCCCGGAATCGTTCGATAACTTCGGTCTTCTTTGCAGTTGCCAGCACAGCAGTGCTTACCTCTCTACTCTTATGATCAAGTCCACTCTCTAAGTGTCTGCCTCAAGACTAACATGCGGCGGAAACGGGCGGCAAAGGAGGATTTCATGCCCTTCCTTGGCCCATGCAGGCACGGGGACGCGCTAATGGACCGCAATCTCGGTCTTGCCGCCGGCCTTGGGATCGTTCTTATCCAGCAGGAAGGAGAGGAAGATCATGATCGCCGAGGCCGCGCCCATCACGAAGTAGACGTCCACGTAAGCCAGCGCCTGCGTCTGCCGCTGCAGCGCGCTATAGATCTGGGTCTGCGCTCCCAGCTGCGCGTTGGCCGCGCCCATGTGGCTGGTCAGCGCGCCGGTGTACTGCCCCAGCGCCTGCTGGAAGGTGCGGCCAGTCTGCGTCAGATGCTTCAGCAGATTCTCCTGGTGAAACTGCGCGCTCTCGGTTACGAAGGCATTGGTCAGTGAGATGAGGATGCTGCCACCCAGATTGCGCGCGAAGTTGATCAAGCCCGCCACCTGGTTATTCATCTCCGGCGGAATGTTGAAGTAGGCCGCCGTGGTGACGGAGATGAAGACGAACGGGATGGGCACCACCTGGACGATACGCATCCAGGACACGAAGCCGAAACTCATGCCCAGGTTCAGGCGCATCGCGGAGTACAGGAACGCTACTGCGAACATCGCGAAGCCGGCCTGAATGATGTACCGCGCAGGGAAACGCGAAACCGCCTGCCCCGCCAACGGCATGAGGAACAGCAGCGCCACGCCGCCACCGGACAGGGCGAGCCCCGCGATGAACGCCGTATAGCCCAGATCCTGCTGCGTGAACTGCGGCTGCAGCACGGTCGCCGCGTTCAGAATGCCGCCGGTCAGCATCATCAGGAAGCAACAGACCGCGAAGTTCTTGTACTTGAATAAGCGCAGCTCCATCAGCGGATTTCTGCGGCGCAGCTCCCACCAGATCAGCGCAGCGAAGGATATGGCGAAGGACGCGCAGTAGAACTTGATCCAGACCGAACCGAACCAGTCCCACTCCTCGCCCTTATCCATGAAGATTTCGAGCGAACCCATGGAGACGATCAACAGGATCACGCCGATGTAATCGATCCGTTTCAAGTTGGCAATACTGTGCTTGAGATACGGCGGATCTTCGACCAGACGCTGCACCAGGAACAGCGCGCCGAGACCGATGGGGATGTTGATGAAAAAGATCCAGTGCCAACTGTAGTTGTCCGTCAGCCAGCCTCCGACAGTGGGGCCGATCGAGGGAGCAAGCACCGCCACGATGCCATACAGCGAGAAGGCCAGCCCGCGCTTGGAGGGCTCGAAGGAGTCCGCCATGATGGCCTGGGCCATGGGCTGCAGCCCGCCGCCGCCGGCGCCCTGCAATACGCGAAAGAACAGCAGCAACGGGAGGGACGTGGCGATGCCGCACAGAAGGGAACTGGCGGTGAAGATCATGATGCACAGCATGAAGAAGTTCTTGCGGCCCAGCACGCTCGACGCCCAACTGCCCATGGGCAGCACGATGGCGTTCGCGACCAGATACGTGGTGAGCACCCAGGTGCTCTCATCGCGGCTGGCGGCGAGACCTCCGGCGATATACGGGAGCGCTACGTTGGCGATGGAGGTGTCCAGCACCTCCATGAAGGCCGCGAGCGCAACCGTGGCCGCGATGACCCATGGATTGGTCTTCGGCTTCCATATCGTTTGCGCCCCGGAAGCGCCCTGGCCACCCGCTGCCATCCTCTAGATCTGTCCCCAATCGTGATGAGTCGTGGCACACCGGTTGAGGGCTGCACCTCTCCGGCCTCCGCAGCCTCGCGCACGGTTGCAGTGCCGCCTCGATGCAGAGTTCTGATGCCGAAGATCAGTGTCATAGATGCGGCGGCGAAGTTGACCGACTCGAAAAGGCCGGGTGAATTCCTTCGCTCCGGTTGCCGCTCTGAGTAGGGAGTGGGTGAGCGCAAAGACCTGTTCAGCCTACGTGCCGGTGCAGAAATTCGAGCGAGCGCTCCCGCGCCAGTTTGGCCGACGCTGCGTCATAGCTCGCGCGCGGCTCGGAGTTGAAGCCGTGTCCGGCGTCGTACCAGAAGATCTCGACTTCGGGATGCGCCGCGTGCACCGCCTCTACCTGCTCGCGCGGAATGTGGGTGTCCTTTTTGCCGAAGTGCAACATCACCGGAGCATGGGGCGTCTCGCCGGCAAAGTCGCCGATGCGGCCCGCATAGTAGCCGACAGCAGCGTCGGGCTTGAGCCGCGTCGCACTGAGCCAAGCTATTAAGCCACCGTAGCAATAGCCGATTACGCCAGCCTTCTTTTCCGACTGCTGCCGCACGTAGTTCAAAGCGGCGCTCACGTCCAGGATCGCCTGCTCCGGCTTGAGCTGCTTTGCCAGCGACATGGCCCGCTGCATGTCCGCGCCCTCATAGCTGAGCTCGACGTGCTTCTCCACGCGGTCAAACAGCGCCGGCGCGGCCACCAGGAATCCGTCCGCCGCATAGCTGTCCGCCACGGCGCGGATATGCTCGTTCACGCCGAAGACCTCTTGAATGGCCACGAGCCCACCCACGGGCTGGCCCTCGGGACGCGCGATGTATGCGTCCAGCACATGCCCGTCTTCCGCCTTCAACTGCACTGTTTCCGGCATCAATTTGTTCTCCCAGGTGAAATTGTCTAGTTCGAGCGGCCCAGCGGCCCGCGGGTTTGCGAGCTGGCCCCTGCGGCTAACTTTTACGGTCCCGATCCATCTGCCCGGTCCATCTCGCCGGTCCAGGCCAGGAAGCGCAGCAGCCGACCCTTCTCCCGCCATAGGAAACGCGTGAACTCCGCGAATCCGATGCTCTCTGCCTTGAGGCCCGAGTAGGTTTCGATGCGCCACCGCAGGTAGTCGCTGCGCCAGGGTCGCAACCGGTGCCCGCGCGTGGCGTTCCACAAAAAGCGTATCGCTGTCAGAAGTCGTCGCAACTGTTCCAGTGTAGACACCGAACCGTAGCGCATCCAGCACGGCGCGATTCCCTGCACCAACGAAAAAGGCGAGTCCTCTCGTTTGCATCGTTCTTTCGTTCGCACCGAGGATCCGGCGAACGCGGCCGTGTCCGGAAACACAAAGACCCGGAGCATGCTCCGGGTCTTTCAAGCGCAGGCTGACCGCTGCTTACACCGCGGCCGTGGCCAGAACTTTGCTGATGCTCTTGTCGATCGTCTCCTTAGGTACAAAGCCGACGATCTGCTCTGCCACTTTGCCATCTTTGAAGAGCAGCAGCGCGGGGATGCCGCGGATACCGAACCGCGCCGGCGTAGCGGCATTGCGGTCGACGTCCATCTTCATCACCTTCAGTTTGCCGGCATAGCTGACCGCAACCTCATCCACGATCGGCGCCAAGGCACGGCAGGGGCCGCACCATGCGGCCCAAAAGTCCACCAAAACCGGTTCACTCGACCGCAGAACGTCCTGCTCGAACGTTGCGTCGTTCACCTCAGATACTGCTTGTCCCGCCATCTTTCTCCTCCTCGACCATGGCCCGCATTCCCGCGCGCTCACATGAATGGATGCCCCAGAGCCCGGAAAAGTCGCTAGGAAAGCCAGCTTTCAGCTCCTGGCCGCCAGCCTCTTAGCCTCGCGCCCTCCACCGTAGCACGGAGCTGTACCGGCTGGAAGCTAGAGGCTGCCTTTCAAGCTGGAAGGTGCCCATGAACGTCAAAGCGACCGAAGCTCGTGTAAGAGCTTCGGGCACTAGAGCAGCCCTCCCCCCGAACTGCCCACGCAACGAAAATAGGTCTTCAC
>JBPCNO010000066.1:0-24957 GCA_051001135.1 Acidobacteriaceae bacterium | reverse complement strand
GTTGAGGATGGGATCCCGGGCGAAATAAGGCAAGCAGAAGAAGCCGCCCTCAATACTCTGCCGCAGGGTCCGCAATGCCGACGGTGAATCTCCCAGCACTGCATAGACCTGCGCGACCTTATAGATCATCTCCGGGTCCATGACGCCTTCCTGATTGAATCTATTTTCCGTCTTTTGGAGGATCTGCAGTCCGTCGGTCCTTCGATGTTTCAGTGCCTCACTCAGAGCTTCGCCGATAGGCACCGGCAAAAGCGTAGGGTCCATCTGGTAGGCCCGGTCGAATTCACTCGCGGCCCGGGGTAAATCGTTCAAGTAATACCTCCCAAGACCGCGATAAAAGAGCATGTACACGGAGTTATTGGCAGGCAGGCTGTCCAAGAATTTCTGGTACTCTCCGAGATACAGATAGCCATTTATGGCCGAGCTGTTGATCTTTACCTCAGGATCCAGAAGGCGCGCCTCTTCTGCTTCCGCCACCGACTCCTGTAACATCCCGCCGAAGCGGTACGCATATCCCAACTCCCAGTGCGCCTCCGCGTCGGCCGGGCTTTCTCTTAGAGCTTCTTTGAGCAGAGGCACAGCCTGTTCCACCCTTCCCGTGTCGGTCAGCAGGTTTGCCATGTATACCCGCACCTCCACCAGTCCTGGGTCGAGGGCGAGCGCCTTGCCGTAGGCAGCTTTCGCTTCGGCGTACTGCTCGCGGCCGCCAAACTGCAAAGACGCATGGGTTGTGTAGGCTCTCCCTAGCTGTGCCCACGCGAGCGCATAGTCCGGCTCCAGAGCAATGGATTTGTGGAGCATATCAATCGCTTCGTCGAACTCGTTGAGGGCATAGAAGTCAACGCCGCGCAAGTAGTACTCGTATGCGGTCGTGTTCGCCGGCCTGTCGAAGTGCATGCGGGCTGTTTCCCCGGGTGACAGCTTCAGCGAGAGCCCGTCTATGATCTGCTGGGCTACACGGTCCTGCACGGTAAGCAGCTTGTCATAGGTCACGTCTAACGTCTCCCGCCACAGGATTGTGTTCGACTTCACGTCGATGAGCTGAGTCGTGATCCGCAGGTCCTTTCCCTCCTTGATGAAAGCCCCGGTCAGCAGCATATCGACATGCAGTTGCCCAGCAACGGTGCGGAGGTCAACGCTTCGATTGCGGTACTGCTCGATGGATGAGGACGGGCGGACGGTCAGCGCCTTTACATAGCTGAGCTTAGTGATGACCGCGTCGGCCATAGAAAACTCCAGGAAGTCCATGCTGGAGTCCTGGTTCAGATTTCGGAACGGCAGCACCGCCAGAGTGCGTGGCAAAGGGGCTCCCGATTGGGGGGCGGTCCTGATCCAGCCGAAGTGGCCCCACAACAGAGCCGCCGCAATAGCGGCTACAGAAATCAGCACGAGAAGCCAAGCGAAAGGTATCCTCCGCCGTTTTGATGTTGAGGACACAACATCTGCCTGCGGTGTCGCACGCTTGGGCTCGGGAAGTGCCTGCGCCGGCCGCCCTCCACCGGTGGTTGGCCGGGAACGGCGGCGGCCCGTGTCAACATAGCCCGCCCGCTGCAGGTTGGCCTCAAACTCCAGTTCTTTCTGCAAGAGTTGTAGATCCACGAGCAGGTCCTTGGCCGACTGGTAGCGCGCTTCGCGGTCTTTGCGCAACGTCTTTCCAATCATGTGCTCAAGGTTGGGCGGCGCTTCGGGAGCGACGTCGGCCAGGGCCGGAGGGTCCATGGTCAGGATCTCCGCAATGACTTCATCCGTGCTCTCGCCGCCGAACGGCGGCGCGCCGGCCAGCATCTCGTAGATCACCACTCCCACGGTGAACAGGTCGCTCCGCGTATCAAGGACAAGCCCCTGCGCCTGCTCGGGAGACATGTACTTCGCTGTGCCGATCACCATGCCGGCCTGGGTCTGGCCAAGAGGTCTCGCCGTGTTTGTCTCAGTTAGAGCTGTTTCAGCGCGAAGTTCACTGAGCTTGGCGATGCCAAAGTCCAGCAACTTCGCTAACCCATCGCTGCGTAAAATGATGTTTTCCGGCTTGATGTCGCGGTGAATAATGCCGGCAGCATGCGCCGCCACCAGCGCGCTCACGATCTGGATTCCTATGCTGATAGCGGTATTCAGGTCCAGCTTGGCGTTGAGCAAACTCTGACGTAGTGTGGGCCCTTCGACATATTCGGAGGCGATATAGTGCAGCCCATCAGCCTGCCCGAACTCAAAAACTGTAAGTATGTTTGGATGGTTCAGCGCGGATGCTGCTTGCGCTTCCTGCTGGAACCTTTGAAGAGCTCGCGGGTCGTATGTCAGGTCCTGAGCAAGAATCTTCAGCGCGATCTGTCGCCGCAGCCGCGTATCCATCGCGAGATATACCTCGCCCATACCACCTACGCCGATATTGGACAACACCTCGTAATGATTAATCCGGGCACCTTGCGCCAAGCGGTTCAGGTGCGCTTGCGCAACAACCTCTTTCACCGCCCCACACACCGGTTTTGCCAGGAATCCGTCCGATTCCTCAGACGCTTCCAGCAGAGACGCCACTTCTTCCCTGAGTTGGGTATCCCCCTGGCATCGCGCGTGAAGAAACTCCGGCCTGTCCGCCGGTTCCATCTCCAAGGCCGCATAAAACAGGCTCTCGACCTCCCGCCAGCGTGTCCCGTCAGAAGGAGCAGTCATCGTTGAGTCCTATTTGAGTTCCCGGTACAGCCAGGCCTTGGCCATTGTGAGCTCACGGTGTACCGTGGCCGTGGATATGTTCAATGCCTCGGCCGCTTCCTCGTAGGTAAGACCTCCGAAAAAGAGAAGCTCGATGAGTTCAGCTTTGCGCTGGTCATGCTTGGCCAGCAGCTTCAGCGCCTCGTCCAGCTCGACGATGCCGGCGGGCGTCTCGGCGCCGAAGACCACGGCCTCGTCCAGCGAGATGTGCTGGGCATCTCCTCCACGTTTCTCTCGCTTTTGAGATTTTGCGTGGTCCACCAGGATGCGCCGCAGCATCCGCGAAGCGAGCGCGTAAAAATGCATTCGATCATTCAGAGACACGTCGGATTGAATCAGCCGGAGATAGACCTCATTGACCATGGCGGTCGCGCGAAGCGTATGGTCCCGGCGCTCGGAGCTCAAGCAGCGCGCCGCAAGCTTGCGCAACTGGTCATACACGATCGGCATGAGCTGGTCGAGAGCATTCTTGTTTCCGCTGCCCCATGCCTGGAGCAAGTTCGTTACGTCCGGCTGGTCCATCGCCCTCTCCATGGCCCTAAGCTCTGGCCATCGCTCAAGCTAAACCCAACTCGTGAAAACTGGCCTCATCCCGTCGATTGAACGCAGGAGCAGAGGACATCCAGTCTAGCGCCTGGCGCGACGGGCGGAGCTGCTGAATATGCAGGACATCATGATTATTTATAGCTGCTTGGACGCGGGTAAGGCTTACAATCCAACGGCCGTCCGGAAGCCACGCAACGGCGATAGATTGGGCGTGCCGGATCTGTCGAGTCGCGTCATTGCTGCAAAATCGACTTCTTGCAACTATGACCGATGGTCCTCGCCCCTTGACCTGGGAATGGATTGCCGATTTGCCGAGGGTGCGTACCGTCATACCATTCGGCGGTGGCGGTAAGCAGACAACATCCTCCGGCTGGACATATCCTTCGGCCTGTGGTCCGCTGGACATCGGAGACTCGATGAGCACGATACAAGCCAGGACCGATAGGCCTGTCAATTCGCCACGCCAGGTCCTGTTCGCCAGCCTGATCGGCACGACCATTGAGTTCTTCGATTTCTACATCTACGCAACCGCAGCGGTACTCGTCTTCCCCAGCTTGTTCTTTCCGAAGTCCGATCCGGCCTCGGCCACCCTCGCCTCGCTCGCGACCTTTGGGATCGCGTTCTTCGCACGCCCCGTCGGTTCAGCGCTGTTCGGTCACTTTGGCGACCGCATCGGGCGCAAGACGACATTGGTCATCGCACTGTCGACCATGGGCCTATCCACAGTCGCTATCGGCGCGTTGCCGACCTACCAAACAATTGGCTTTGCCGCGCCTCTGCTGCTGGCGATATGCCGTTTTGGCCAGGGACTCGGTCTCGGTGGCGAGTGGGGCGGGGCGGTGCTCCTGGCAATCGAGAATGCGCCCCCAAACAAGCGTGCCTGGTATGGCATGTTCCCGCAACTCGGCGCTCCGGCCGGGTTCTTCCTTTCCGGGGGCGTTTTCCTGCTGCTCTCCCGCTGCCTGACTGACAAGCAGTTCTTCGCCTTCGGTTGGCGTCTTCCGTTCCTGGCAAGTGCCGTGCTGGTGTTCCTTGGCCTGTACGTGCGGCTGACAATTACCGAGACTCCCGTGTTCCAGAAAGCACTGGATCGGGGCGAGCAAGTGAAGTTTCCGATGCTCGCGGTTGTTCGCAATCACACCAAGCAGCTCGTTGCGGGCATCCTCTTGAGTCTTGCGACGTTTGTTCTCTTCTACCTAATGACCGTTTTCGCGCTGTCATGGGGAACCAGTGCGCTCGGCTATGGCCGCGGGAAGTTCCTGCTGATGCAGTTGTTCGATATCTCCTTTTTTGCATTGACCATCCCGATCTCCGCGGTTCTGGCCGAGCGAGGGCGTCGCCGAGTGATGTTGTGGGTAACCGCATCGATCGGCGTCTTCGGCCTGGTGATGGCGCCGATGTTCGTTGCCGGCACCACGGGAGCAGTGGCGATGATGGCATTGGGTCTGTCGTTGATGGGCCTGACCTACGGTCCCCTCGGTACCGTTATCTCCGAACTCTTTCCAACCTCAGTCCGCTATACCGGTAGCTCGCTCGCCTTCAGTCTGGCGGGCATCCTGGGCGCCTCCCTCGCGCCGTACATCGCCACCTGGCTAGCCAAGAGTTATGGACTTCAGTACGTCGGCTACTATCTTTCTACAGCGGCGGTCCTGTCCCTCCTGGGGCTGCTGCTGATCCGGGAAACAAAGGACGATGATCTCGCTACATCCGAGATTTGATTCGCGTGCCACTAACATGTTCTGTTTTGGGAGCGAGGTTTAAGCACGCTCTGCTCGGAGTCCGAGCAAATTCCGCGTGGTACGATGCGGGCACGCTCGCTACCTTTCCGGTGGCCTTCGATCTTTTCACGGGTAAGGAATCGCATGCGTGCTGCAGCCATTTGCCTGCTGATGCTCTCCTCCGCCGTAGTGCTCCTCGCACATAGCCCGGCTGACATCCGCACTGCCTCTGTCTCTGACGATGCCGTTGGGCAAGGCGGACCCTTTGATGTAGTGATCAAGAACGGGCACATCATTGATGGCACCGGTTCGCCGTGGTACTCCGGCCAGGTAGGAATTCGCGCAGGCCGGATCGCGGCTATCGGCAACCTGGAGAGCGCGCCGCGTCGACGCACCATCGATGCTAAAGGCGAGGTGGTAGCGCCGGGTTTTATCGACATGCTCGGTCAGTCCGAACTGACGATGCTGGTGGATCCGCGGCTGCCCTCGAAGATCTACCAGGGAATCACCACTGAGATCACCGGCGAAGGCGACTCTGTTGCGCCACTCAACCCGGCGATGATTGCAGCCGATCGCGCCACCTACGATCATCTGAAGATCACCCCTGACTGGACCACCCTCCGCGAGTACTTCGCGCGGCTGGAGCGTCAGGGCATGGGCATCAACCTGGCCAGCTATGTGGGGTCTACCAGCGCGCGGCGGATGGTGTTAGGGGATGCCGACGTGCAGCCGACAGCGTTGCAGTTGGCCGACATGCAGGCGCTGGTGCGGCAAGCCATGCAGGACGGAGCGGTGGGCCTCTCCACCTCTTTGCAGTATGCGCCTGCACCCTACGCCAAGACTGAGGAGTTGGTCGCCCTCGCACGCGAAGCGGCGAAAGATGGCGGTATCTATGCAACGCACATGCGCAGCGAGGGCGACGCCGTACTTGAGGCGATCGATGAAGCGGTGCAAATCGGTCGTGAGGCGCACATTCCGGTCGAGATCTGGCATATCAAAGCGGCGGGTAAGGCCAACTGGGGCCGCATGCCGCAGATCGTTGCTCGCATCGATGCAGCCCGCGCCTCGGGCGTGGACGTCGGCGCCGACACCTACGCTTATCCCGCCTGGTTCAACAGCTTTTCCGCGTTCATTCCGCCGTGGGCGCACAACGGCGGCGACGCCCAACTGATCGAGCGGCTCAAGGATCCGGCGACGCGGGCCCGCATCCGCAAAGACATGCTCACTCCCAACGGGGGATGGGACAACGAATGGCAGGAAATTCCCGCCCCGGAAGCAATCCAGATTGCGGTCGTTCAGAATCCGGAGCTTACGCCGCTCGAAGGCAAGCGGCTCTCGGAGGTTGCGGCGCTATGGAAGGAAGATCCAATCGACGCGCTGTGTGACCTGCTCATCCGGGACAAGGCATTTACTGAGGTTGCCGTCTTCGGCATGAGCGAGCCGGATGTCGCCCTGGCCTTGAAGCAGCCCTGGGTCTCCGTCGACAACGACTCCCAGGGCACCTCACCGGACGGTCTTCTCGGCCGGGAACATCCCCATCCCCGGGCCTACGGCACCTTTCCTCGCATCCTGCGCAAGTACGTGCGCGAGGAGCACGCGCTCACCCTTCAGGATGCGATCCGCAAGTTCACCGCCCTGCCCGCCCAGCACATGCGGTTTACCGATCGTGGCGTATTGAAGCAAGGCATGTGGGCGGATGTGGTTGTCTTCGATCCGGCGACCATCCGGGATCTGGCCACCTTTGAGCAGCCCAACCAGCTTTCCCAGGGGATGGAATACGTCCTGGTGAATGGTGTTCCGGTGATCGCGGAAGGCAAGATGACCGGCTCGCTGCCGGGAAAAGTGTTGCGCGGACCGGGATACGTGGCTCGATAAAGCAGGGAAAATCCGGACGCCGGCTGTCTCGTTGCTGCCTGATTCGCCTCCCCATGCCGTTCGCCGTGACCGCGTGGTAAAGAGTGTTTTTGAACGGATCCGGGGACTAAGATTTAGCGAGGAATCGCAGGTTCAGATGATCCATTAGTCGAATCGTATCGCCGGATCACCCCATCGGGCTCAACGGATTCCGAGAGCCGATGCGGCTCCTTCTCGACCAATCAGAACAGCGATGGCCGGGACGATCCGCCCAGCAGCACCGGGCTTACATTGGCGATAGTGTGGTGTCCTTCGCCACCGCCCCAGGCAAACAGGAGATAGACGACGGGAAGACCTCCCGCGCGCACCGTCAACCCGGTCGTGAAGCTGTGTTTCAGATGATCGAATCCGATATCGTCGCGGCGCATGGCGACCTTTCCTTCATCGACTGAAAACAGGAAGCCGACGGGCAGCCTCCAAAGCGAATGCTCGAAGCTCTCGCGCAAGAGCAGCAGATTGGGTGCGCGGAATCGGTAGTCGGTGTAACTCGGCAGCAGGGACTGCCCATTCAGGTCAGAGCCGCCCAGCGTAGGCTGGAAGTAGAACGGCACCACACTTCCTGCGCCTGCGATCGATTCGCTTATGAGCAGGCGCACTCCAACGGAACCTTCAAGATTGTGTGAGAGTGAGACTGGCGGGCATTTGGTCGCGGCGGGATCGGGCAGGCAACTGTCAGGACCGTTATGGGCGTTAGCAAAGACTCGCGTCGTGCGATAGAGCGGAAACTGGTGGTCGAGATTCACTGTCCAGCGACGGAATGAATAGTGGGAATCCGAGGCAGCTATGAACTGCTGAAAGCTGAGGAGATAGTTCAGGCGCAGAAAGTCGTGCGCGAGAGATGGTTCGATGCGCAGTCCCTCGGTGGGCTGGAAGTAGGTGGGCTGCCGTTGAATGCCAGGAGCGCTGGACTCGTCGTACTGCTGTTGGACGGAGGGCAGCCTTTGGCCACGATCCTCCAGCAGGGCAGGGAAGCGCCCATTCAGTTCGCCCAGAAGAGCTATCTTCGCCCTGCCTGCGAATGGGGCTGTAGCGCTGATGCCGGTAATTGTTTCCTTGAGACCGAAGACACTCTGTCCAGAGAGCGCGCTGTTGGGACCGAGTCCGAAGAAATAGATTTGTTTGAGAGATGTAGCTTCTGCGTAGAAGCGGAAGAGCGGCGCGGAGGGGTAGAAAATGGAGTTGTGCTGCACCTTCTTCACAGGCGCAGAGCTTCCGGGCGTGACGGGCTTGGGCAAAACGGCCGTCGGCAGTGCGCCGGGCTGTCTGAAAGCCTGCAGATAGACGCCGGTTCTCCATGATCCATTGCCGCTGGCCACCGCATCGATGTTGCCGTTGAGCTGCCACTCGTTGGTGAAATCCTTGTGCTCGACGAAAGCCAATCCAGCCGCGAAACCGTTCTGCGGCGCGAGACTCCCGACCGCGATGTGGACCGGCTTGCCGGTAAGCAGTGTTTGGGCACACGCTCCAATGCTGCCAAAATCGAATTTCTTGCAGTTCTGCAGTTGGTCGCCTTCGTGGCGGAAGTCGGAGGCGACACGACTCTCCTGCGGCGGCCCAGCCTGGGCCAGGGCCGGAGCGCCGGCGAGGGCAAGCGTACCGGCCAATAGTGAGCGCATGTGCGTCGCCCTCATGGCTGTTTCCTGGCTTGTTGTGTGGTGCGCTTCTTGGCCTGCTTCGCCGGCTGCTTTTTGGCCGGAGTCTTGGTCTGCTTCGTCTGCTTGCGCGCACCTTCGCGTTTGGCCGGATTGGGAACTTCCGGCGCAGCCACGGCGGCAATGGCCAGCCCCGGCGGTTGCGGTTGGGCCGGCAATATAACCATCGGCGCGTGCCGCCGGGAGAGTACGGGCTTCGGTGGCCGCCGGCCGTGCAGCAGGGCTGTGACATACGCGATGTACTGTGCCGCTTCGTCCTCCGTGGTGATATCCCGATCGCGCACGCCGCTGTGGTGTGCGTGAGGCAGTCTCATTTCCACTTCGCGGAAGTGCGCGATCTGCGCTTTCAGAAGCTCAGAGATGGGAGCGTGCTTGTTGAACGATTGCGGCGTGGGCGATGGAACGCGAACGATGGCCATGCGGCATCTCCATGATTAAGAGGCGAACTCCGGGCAGTCCTCGCGCATCTGGTCCAGGGAGAGCAGATCCAGAAACGTGCTCGCGGCGACCTCTCGCGGCGAGCGCTCATCGTAACGGCCCAGAAAGAATTCGGTGATGGTTGCGGGAATCGAAGCGTGTTCAAAGACGCGATCACTGACCACCGTCCCTTTAGGCACCCAGGGTGAAATGAGGACCGCAGGAACGCGCACTCCAAGACGGTCGAAGTGGAAGGCATCGGGAGTGCCTGTGTCCTTGGGCTGGGCTACGAAGCCATCCGGCGGGCAGGCGGGCGGAGGCACATGGTCGTAAATTCCGCCGTGTTCGTCGTAGGCGACCAGTAACGCCGTGCTTCCCCAGAGATCGGGATTCTGGCGAATGCTGTTGTAAACCGTGGCGATGAATTGCTCGCCGGCCTTCATGTCGTGGTCGGGATGCTGATCGTTCGCGATGGCCTCGCCTTCATCTGTCTCATGATTGCTATAGTTCGGCTCGAGAAAGCAGTAGTCGGGCAGCAGACCCTTCTTGCAGTCCGATTGGAATTGCTCGAAGGTCCCGAATAGCTGCGGCTGATTTTGCAGGAGGTTGACCGCCTCCATGGTTGAACTCGATTCGTCGTAGTAGTAGAGCTTCGCAGTGCGATTGGGAACTGCCCCGATCATGCGCTCATAGATACTCTTGATCTTCTTGTTGACATAGAAGACGTCCATGCTGACCTGACCGAAAGAAGTGCCGTAGTGAGCGAAGGCGCGGTTGCAGATAGTCGGGCCCGGGACGGAGGCGAACCAGCGATTGAAGACTGCAAATTCCGTCGCGAGCGTAGTAAGGACCGGCAGCTTTTCTGGCGTGAAGTAATAGAGAATCTTATGAGACTGGTCTAAGTTGTGCTGCTGATCCCAGTAGCTGTGCACAAAACCCTGCATGTTGGGCTGGCGTTGAGGGCCGGTTTGACCCCCGAAGATCTGCAGGTCAACCGCCGGAAAGTGATGATTGGGATCGGGGTCCAGTTGGCCCAGCCAATCGGCCTTCGGCTGAACGGCGATATTCGCGCCGCTGGTGTCCGGGTTAGCTTCCGTCCCCGTGAGTCCGTCGATGCGTGAGTCCTGCCCGTGGAGAGCGCCGAGCATGTGATCGAAGGAACGATTTTCCATCATCAATACGACAACGTGCTTGAGGGCCTTGATTCCGGGCTTGTTTCGATCGGCTGGCATCTTGCTCGCCTCCCTGCAGTGCATCCTGATGACACCGGATCCAGGGGCCCTTGTTCGTGGAATTCCTTTGTTTGTTCGCACGCCTTACAACGGGATCTCAGCTATCTTTCGACTCTTCCACCTGACTCTTCTCTCGTGGCTTGACCGTGTTGCGAACCACCATGAATTTGTTAAGGATATCGAACCAGAAGGGTGCGCCCAGAGAAACCGCGATCGCCGTGGCGAGCCAGCCAAGGATGCGAAACGCCTGCGCCCGCCGACCATTTCTTGGGAATGATCTTGGGTCTAGCACCGTTGGCGCTGCTGGGCTTCCCTTCGCTGAGTGCTGCGGCCAGCCGATGGGAAGTTGAAGGGATGCTAGCTTGCTGTTGATTTCAGCCACTCTGGCGCTGATCTCGTCTGCGCCTCCGAAGGGCGTCTTCTGGTCAGAGACTTGATCACTTAGATTCCTTTCCGCAGCGAGATTCGAGGGCGGGGCGCTTGGAGCGGTCGCGGCTTGTTTTTTCGAAAGCCCCTTCTCGTCGTAACGCTTGACGTAGTCCTCCGCCGCAGCCGCCGCGGACGAACGCAGGGTGGGGCTGTTCCAGAGCATCCGTGCCACCAGAATCGAGTCTGCGTTGCTAAGGATCGTCACGATGATCGCCAGTCCGATCAGGATCATTTGAGACTTCCGCTTATACCAGCCTGAGACACGATCCATGCCGTCGTTGTACCAATTCTCGATGGCGTCGCGAGCATTGCCCAGATCGCCTTGTACCTGGCCAAGAATCGTCAGGAGCGCCTGCCTGCCTTTGCTGTCCGGCAGAGCCCACGCTGCCGTGCGGACTGCATTGAGATCCTTGGATCCGCTTGCATCCGCGGGCGCTAGGATATCCAGAAGTGCCATCGCGAATGTACGTGCGGGTATATATGAGGGCCGGCCGATCGTGCCCAGGAGCCTATTGATCCACGTGGATCGATACAGGCTTTGGATCAACCCGTGATCATAGATCGCATCGGCTAGCGATTCAGTTGTCGAGGCATTGGCTCCGCTCTTAAGCGCACCGTCGGTAAAGAGGCTGCGAATACCCTCTTCCAGGTTTTTGGCGCGCATGCCAAGCAATCCCGATATCCACTCATTCACGACGCTGCAGATAACGCTAAGCAGGAGATAGACAAACACAATTCCGATTGCGACTTCCGTCAAACCAGAACCGAACATGCGGTGTTCTCCTGGGCAGGTTGTCTCGGATGGTAAGACTGTATGTAAACCAGCCTCGGTGAGTAGATTCTGCGATAAGCGGGATCCCGTGGCGCGATACTGAACAACGCCAGTAGATATCTATCCATCGCAGGTAGTCAGCCAACTGTGCAGCCAAAACGTCCGCAGCACATGCGATGAACGGATGCCTCTGAGCTAGAAAGTCTCCCCTCTCTCGACGCGATCTGCTGGATTATGCAAATTTGCCGCAAAAAGGCTGGAGTTCAAAAGCTTCGGTGACGGGGCCCAGGAAGCGCTAACATATTCGCCCCGGCTTGCAAGCGTGTCAAGCAATTGTTGAGGATGGAATCAGCGACGATCAGGGTTCATGACAAAGCCTGGCTCCTGGTCGTCAATCGCTGGGCGGGTCGCCGGTTCAGGGGCGATGTCAGCCGCCTAACCGAATGGTCGCCTTCGTCTAAACAGCAGGGGTCGCCGTCCCGGTCATCCGATTGTCATGTCTCGTGCGTTGATGACGGTCGAAAGGAATTGCTCCGGCCAACCAACGGTTTGCAACGAGTATGCAGGAAATTTGCCAATCGGCTATCGGCTGGTCTCCCGGAGCATTCTTTCAGTCGTGGGCGAAAGGGGCGGGGAAGTCTGTCAGGCAGAAGCACCAGCCCAGGCGTGTAGTGGATACAGGATTGCAGGTGCCGTTTGCGACTGCTTGACCTCGTCGTGGGCTCCGGTTCCCCTGAGGCAGCGTTCCCGAGGATTGCTGCGCGTGAGTACGTCACTAGACCAAGAGGTACAGCAGGTTACACTCGACCCCGAAAATTGGAATGAACTGCTGGCGCTTGGGCATCGCATGCTCGATGACATGTTCCGCCACCTGGAGACCCTGCACGACCAGCCGGCCTGGCAGCCGCTGCCCACCCGCGTTGTGGCAGCTCTCGATGAGCCGTTGCCGTCCGAAGGACAGCCTGCCGCGGAGGTTTATGAGGAATTCCTGCAGAACGTCCTGCCCTACACCAGCGGCAACCGGCATCCACGGGCCTGGGGATGGGTTCGGGGGAATGGCACGCCACTGGCTATGCTGGCGGACATGCTCGCTTCCGGTATCAATCCACATGTCGGCGGCGGGCAGCAGGCCCCGACGCTGGTGGAACAACAGGTTCTTACGTGGATGAAGCAGGTGATGGGCATGCCGGCGTCCGCTAGCGGTGTGCTGACCAGCGGCTGCACCATGGCGAATATGCTGGGGCTTGCGGTGGCACGCCATGCCAAGGCGGGGTTCAACGTGCGCAAGCAAGGGCTGCAGGGTGGCCACGTCCCGCTCTTGGTGTACACCTCGTCAGAAACCCACATGTGGGTGCGCAAGAGCATGGAGTTCCTCGGCCTGGGCACGGATTCTCTGCGGCGGATCGCGGTCGACTCCGATTACCGTATCCGCATCGACGATCTCGAAAGGCAGATTGAATCCGATCGCAAAGCAGGTCTGCGTCCCATTGCGGTGCTCGGCAATGCAGGCACTGTGAACACCGGTGCAATCGATGATCTGGAGGCGCTCGCGGCGCTCTGCCGCAGAGAAGACCTATGGTTCCATGTGGACGGCGCATTCGGTGCGCTCCTGAAGATGTCACCCAAATATGCGCCGCTGGTGCGCGGACTGGAGCAGGCCGACTCGCTGGCTTTCGATCTGCACAAATGGGTCTATCTGCCCTTTGACATCGGGTGCGTGCTGGTGAGAGACGCTGCCGTGCATAGGGCAACCTTCGCGACCGAGGCAAGCTATCTCGAGGTGGCCAGCAGGGGCCTGCTCGCCGGAGGCTTGACCTTCACCGATCGTGGGATCGAGTTGTCCCGCAACTTCAAGGCGCTCAAGGCATGGATGTCGCTCAAGACCCACGGGATTGAAGCCTATGGGGCCATGATCGAGCAGAATATGGACCAGGCGGACTATCTGGAATCCCTGATCGCCAGAAACCCGCGACTGGAGCTGCTCGCACCGCGGGTAATGAATGTCGTCTGCTTTCGCTACGTCCCGCTCTCGCTTGGATGGGACAGCGCGCAACTGAATGCGCTGAACCGCGAGCTGGTAATGCGGCTCCAGGAATCGGGCAAGTTTCTGCTATCAGGCACCGTGCTTGGGGAAGAATACGCCTTGCGGGTCGCGAACGTGAACCATCGCAGCCGCATGGAGGACTTCTCTGCGCTCATCGATGAAGTGATCGACCAGGGAGACCTGATCGCGGCGTTCGAACGAGACCAGATCTCGGCTGCAATGCCGGCCTAGATTCAGCATCAGCATTTGGTAAGACCCAGACTCTGCTGCTCGCATATCAACCCGAGCGAGATCGAGAAATATGCTTCAGATTGCTATTTGCGGCAAATGGTGAGAGTGTTTCAGGTCGTCTGCCGAACTGCCTTTTCACGCAGTATCTGGCTCAACAGCGCGTGCACCTCATCTTCCGACATAGTGCCAAGCTGCGCCATAAGCGCCTCCCTGCCATTTGGCGAAGAGGCTGGTCTGCGCCTTGCTGCAATGGGCATGCGCGCCTTGATCCCTTTAGCCAGACTTGCTTCCACCGCCTTCGCTGAGCGCTCGATGGTCGGCTCTTCGAACAGACTGCGCACCGGTATTTCGACTTCAAATACTCTCCGGATACGCGCAATCACCTGAATCACCATCAGGGAGTGGCCGCCCAACTCGAAGAAGTTGTCGTGAATTCCAACCTCCTCCAGCCCCAGCACTTCACACCAGACCCCCGCCATCTTCTCTTCCACCTCTGTCCGTGGCGCCACATAACGGCGATGCTCTAGCAGGCGCGCGGATGTTGCAAACGATAGGTTTCTGCGGTCCACCTTTCCATTGGGAAGCAGGGGGAGAGCATCGATCGTCAGGTATTGCGATGGCACCATGTGGTCTGGCAGCTTCGCTCGCAGGAAGTGGCGGAGTTCGTCGGCGTCGAGTTCGGTTCCCGGCCGAATCACCAGGTAGCCGACAAGCTTCTGCTGATCGGAGTGCCCGGCGAGAACCACCACGGCACGGCAGATCACCGGGTGCGCGGCAAGCGCAGCTTCAATCTCTTCAAGCTCGACGCGCATTCCCCTCAGCTTCACCTGATTGTCCGAGCGGCCAAGATACTCGATTTCGCCATCGGCCAGATACCGCCCCAGATCGCCTGTTCTGTACAACCGGCCTGAGCCGCCATGCGCAAACGGGCTGGGAAGGAAGCGCTCCCGCGTGAGCTCAGGACGGGTCCAATAGCCTCGCGCCAGGCAGTCACCGCCGATGAAGATCTCTCCACGTACCCCGATCGGAACGCGTTCCATAGAGCCGTCCAGGACGTGCACCTGAACGTTTGCGATCGGACGCCCGATGGGGACGGATGCGCTGACGACCGGTCGCCTGATCTCGTGCCAGGTTGCGTCCGCGGCTACTTCGGATGACCCATAAATGTTGAGCAGTGTCGCGTCCGGCATCAGCTCCCCGAACTGCCTTGCTACTGGCGCCGGCAGCACTTCTCCGCTAGCCGACCAGAGTTTCAGACGTGGAAGTTTTCCCTTGAGGTCCTCGATCTGCTCCAGTAGCACGCGCAGCAGCGAAGGAACCATCACGATACGAGACACCTGGTGTTCAGCAAGCATCTGTACCAGGTAGGTGATATCGAGCCCGGCCTCCTCGGGAACGATCACCGAAGGAACCCCGGCGAGAAGTGGGCCGAAGATCTCCCATACGGAATCAACGAACCCCAGGGCGGTTTTCTGGCAGCAGATCTCGTCCGCTTGAAACGGGTGAGCCTGCCACATCCATGCCAGGCGATTCATGCTCGCGCGATGGCTGCCTTCGACGCCTTTGGGAGTTCCCGTGGAGCCGGAGGTATAGATCACATACGCCCGCGCTTCAGCGGAGAGCTGCAGGGAAGGATTCGCGCAGTCCTCGCGCTCCTCCGAATTGTCCTCGACCTCCATCACCAGGATGTTCCCGGCGGCCCTTTGGACGGCTTCGCTTACATCGCGCGAGGTCACGATGCACTGCACCTGCGAATCCTTGACCATGAAGGCGAGGCGTTCTTCCGGATAGGACGAATCGAGCGGGACGTAGGCGGCTCCGGTCTTCAAAATGCCCAGCAGCCCCGCGACCATGGCGACGGAGCGCTTGAGCGAAATGCCTATCAGATCTCCGGGCCTGACTCCCCGCCGTATCAGCCGATGCGCCAGCGTGTTAGCAAGTTGGTTAAGTCTGTCGAAGCTGATCTCCCCGCCTGCGGCAGGACTCTCACATATGAGCGCGATAGCGTCTGGGGTCGACTCCGCCTGTTGCTCGAAGCAGGTATGAAGGCAAATCTCGCTCGGGTATTCCGATTGCGTACTGTTGAAGGCAGATAGCTGCCGCAGTTCTGGCTCAGTGAGAAGCGGCAGGGTCGAAATCTTTTGATCCGGATCCGCAAGGATTCCTTTCAGCAGGGTTTCAAAGTGCCCCGCCATCCGCTCGATCGTCGTCCTGTCAAAGAGATCCGAATCGAATTCAAATTTGCAGCGCAGGCCTTCGAGCTCGAAGATCTCGAGCGTCACATCGAACTTAGCGATACCGCTCTCGAACTCCACCTCCTGCAACACAAGTCCGGACAGGTCTAGTTGCTGCTTGGGAATGTTCTGAAACACGAACATTACCTGGAACAGTGGATTGCGATTCGCCTGGCGCTCGGGTTCGAGCGCTTCCACCAGCTTTTCGAACGGAACGTCCGCGTGGGCGAGCGCGTTCAGCGTGGTGGATCGCGTCTGCCTGAGAAGTTGTCGAAAGCTTTCGTCGCCCGTGATATCCGCCCGAAGAACCAGCGTATTCACGAAGAAACCGATCAGGTTTTCGATCTCCACTTCGTTTCTGCCGGCAGTCGGCGTTCCCACCAGAATGCTTTCCTGCGCGGTGTATCGCCGCAGCAGGATCTGAAACACCGTGAGCAGCGCCATGAAGAGCGTGGCGCCTTCTTTTTGAGCAAAGGCCTTGAGCTGCTCCGTGGTCTGTTCGCTGATCTGGAGATAGACATCATCTCCATGGCCGCTGTGGACGGGCATGCGCGGACGGTCGGTCTGGAGTTCCAGCAATGTTTGCGCGCCGAGCAGTGCGCTGCGCCAGTAGCCAAGGTGTTCTGTCAGCAGGTCTCCCCGGATCGCCTGCTTCTGCCAGTTCGCATAGTCCGAGTACTGGATAGGGAGGGCCGGAAGCTCCGGGTCACGGCCGGTACTGAAGGCGGCGTAGTGCTCGCCGATTTCGTCGAACAGCAAGCCCATGGACCAGCCATCGGTGATGATGTGGTGCATCACCAGAACAAGGATGTGATCCTCCGAGCCGAGCTGGAGAAGCTTGGCGCGGAGCAGCGGACCTGCAGCCAGATCGAACGGCTGCCGCGCCTCTTCGCCGGCTATGCGAAAGGCGGTTTCCTCCCGCTCCTCCGGCCGCAGATGCCGCAGATCGATAATCGGCACGTCCACCTCAATGTCCGGGAGAACCACTTGGAAGGGCTCCCCATCGGTGGACGTGAAAACGGTTCTCAGCGATTCGTGCCGGGACACGACCGCCTTGAGAGCCTTTGCCAGGGAGCGCGCGTCGACCCTTCCCGTCAGCCGCAGCGCCCGCGGCAGATTATAGGCGGCCGTACCAGGGTCAAATTGATCGAGAAACCAAAGGCGCTGCTGCGAAAACGACGTAGGGAAGACCTGCTCATGCATGAACGCTATCCTCGATTGGCCTGCATTTCGCTCCTGCTGTGCGCCTCGGGTCCGCCGCCCAGCTACCGCCGCCCAGCTACCGGCGGACTGCGGGGGCTCTCTGTGCGGCCTTTTCGGCTTCGTCGTACGTCTTCTGGGGCGGCTTTTGAGTCGTGGCGCACAGGCAAGTCGCTACCGGCTCTCACGATTGCACGCGGGATGCCAACTGCAGGAGGGGCCCTGGTGCGCTCTCTTTTAGCGGGCCATCGACTAGGCCGGCGAAGGCCGGACTTCCGCGCATCAAACGGCAATCCGATTGCATGACAATGCCCAAGAGAAATGCTCACGACCGCAGACTCGATCCAGGACCTCACTCCTCAAGAGGAGAAGCACCTGCTGGCCGATCTTCTAGGCCAGGCACAGGAGGAGATGTATCCGCTGTCTCTGGCTCAGCAGCGTATCTGGTTCGTGGAGCAGTTCGCTCCTAGCACCTCTGCGTATAACGTTCCGGTGGGGCTACGGCTCAAGGGCAGGCTCGATCGTTTCGCCCTTGCATCGAGCCTTCAGCAGATCGTGCGTCGGCATGCCATCCTGCGCACCACATTTCGCATCCGGGATGATCTGCCGGTTCAGGTTGTAGCCGCGGAGGGCCAAGTCGGGCTGTCTCTCAAGGATTTGAGAGAGTTTTCTGGCGAAGGTCGGGAGTCGGAGGCGTGGAGGACAGCAAACGAGGAGGCTTCAGTCCCCTTCAATCTAGCAACCGGACCGTTGCTCCGAGTAACGCTGCTCCAGCTGGACGAAGAGGAACATATTCTCCTCTGCGTCTTTCACCACATTGTGTGCGACGCCTGGTCCATTGCCATCTTCCTGCGCGAACTCGCGGCTCTCTACGACGGCTGTTGTGACGGCCAGTTGGCGTCTCTTGCGGAACTGCCGATCCAATATGGCGACTATGCGCAGTGGCAGCAGGAGTGGGCCGCAAGCGAACTGCTGGCGCAAGATCTGGGGTATTGGAAGAAGAAGCTCGAAGGCATACCGGAGCTTCTGGAACTGACGGACCGCGAGCGCCCACTGGAGCAGACTCACTACGGCGCCAGCCAGAGTGTTGCAGTCCCCGACTCCGTCATCGACAGTTTGAAAGCCCTGGCGCGTTCCGGTCAGGCCACTCTGTTCATGGTCATGCTCGCCGCCTTCCAGGTGCTCGTCCACGCTTACAGTGGATCGGAAGATATTGTCCTTGGCGTTCCGGTCGCGGGCCGCGGTCGAGTGGAACTCGAATCCCTCATCGGCTTCTTCGTGAACACCGTAGTGCTCCGGGCCGATCTCACCGGCGATCCTCCCTTTACGCATTTACTCTCGCGCGTTCGCGAGACAACTCTGGAAGCGTTCGCCCACGCTGAAGTACCCTTCGAGCGCCTGGTGGAAGAGCTGAAGCCGCGCCGGTCCATGAGCTACAGCCCCATCTTCCAGGTGATGTTCTCAACCATCAAAGACGGACGCCCGCCAAACTTCGGCCCGCTCGCGACCGCACCCTACGTCCTCTCCGCCGGCGGATCAGCCTTTGATCTCTCGGTGCACCTGATCGAGGATGCAACCGGGCACTGGTGGGTCACGCTTGAGTACAACATCGCGCTCTTCGATTACGACCGCATCGGGAAGATGCTCAAGCACTATGGAATCCTGCTATCCGCGATTGCCCAGCAGCCCTCTTGGACAATCTCTAAATTGATATCGCGGATGCACGCGGAGCGCGATCCCGTTCAGGGGCCAGCAGAGAGCGCGCCGGCCAGGAGCGGGAATGGCCGCATTCGCTACCGCTCACCATTGCCCAAGGCGCCTTCGAACTCAGGCGTAAGCGCGAGCGATGCTTTGGAACAGATTCTCACACGCATCTGGGAGAGGACGCTGGATGTACCCCATCTTGGCGTTCACGATGACTTTTTCGATCTCGGTGGTCATTCGCTGCTGGCGGCTCGACTGGTAGCGGAGGTGCAGAAGGTCATCGGCCGGAAGGTCCCGCTGGCCGCACTCTTCCGCGGCCCCACAGTTGCTTCTTTTGCCGAGCTGATCCGCCAAGGTCAGGAGAGCAATCCCGATCCGCTGCTGATGCAGATCAAAGCGGGGCGCCGTGACGTCCCGCTCTTTGCCATTGCCGCCCCTGGCGTTGATGCTCTGGGCTATGCGTTGCTTGCGCGCCATATCGGCGAGCAGCACTCGCTATTCAAAATCCAGGCGTATGCGGAGAATGGTTCCGATGTGCCCTACACCGCAGAGGAACTGGAGGCGATTGCCCACGAGTATCTCACCGCGCTTCGCGCCTTTCAGCCGCAGGGACCGTACTGCTTCATCGCCACTTGCGGCGGGGTCCATATAGCCGAACGCATGGTGCAGATGCTGGAGGCCAGAGGAGAGGAAGTCGGCATGTTCGGCATCATCGACACCTGGGTGGTCGAAAACCGCTATGTGCGTTGGCTGGCGCGGTTTGACTCCATGGGGCGCCGCCTGTGGGAGGCGAGCCGTCTGCCCATACACGCGCAACTCTCTTTGTACCCGCGGGCGATTGCGAGGAGGCTGCGGTCGATCGTGCAGCGAGATCCGCATACCACGAATCCCTGGGATCGCGCCTACTATCCAGCCAAAGATTTCCGGCCAAAGCAGTTTCATGCTCCGGTGCTTCTGTTCAAGAGGCGAAAGCAGCCATACTTTTGTACACGTGATCCACAGATGGGATGGGGGCTTCGTTCGGTGACGGGCGTAGAGATCTACCCGATCGATGGCGCGCATGAAGCCATGTTGCGCGAGCCTGCTGTGCAGATTATCGGCGAGTCGATCGCGCAGGCGCTCGATCGGCTCCGAATTCAGACGCCTGCGGGCCACCAGGAGCACTCAAGGCTTACTCCCGTTGCTTCCCCGGTGACACCTTATGCATGACGCGCACGCCGCCATCCTCAACCCACAGGCGGCCGCTGCTCAGGAGGCGCCTCCAGCGGACCGGCCGCTCAAGGTGATCCGGCCTGCCTCGTTGTCCGTGTCAACGGTCGTGGCGGGCATCTCCACGTTGGTCCGCCAATACGATCTGCTCTACACCCTGACGCTATTCCGTCTCAATATCCGGTACAAGCAATCGGCCCTGGGTTGGTTGTGGGCCGGCTTGCAGCCTGTCGCTCTGATGACCATCTACACTCTGATCTTTTCGCGGTTTGCGAAGGTCTCGAGCGAGGGGATTCCGTACCCGCTGTTTGTCTTCTCCGCCTTACTGCCGTGGATATTTTTCTCGTCAGCCATTACTAACGCCGTCCACGGCCTGGTAAGCTACCCCGCGCTGCTGACCAAGATGTACTTTCCACGCGAGATTATTCCGCTCTCCTATGTCGCGGCCGCGCTCGTTGATCTTGCAATTTCACTCTCGATCCTCGCCTGTCTGATGCTCTATTACAGAACACCGTTGAGCTGGAATGCTCTGTACGCTGTGCCGATTCTTGCGGCGCTGTGCATCTTTACCACGGCGGTCGCTCTGGTTCTCTCGTCCATTCAGGTTCGCTTTCGCGACATTGGCGTTGCGCTGCCTCTCCTGCTGCAAGTCTGGATGTTCGGCACGCCCATCGTGTATTCGATGGCCGCCGTTCCCGTTCGTTATCGATACGCCTTTCTCTTGAACCCGGTCGCCACATTCATCGCAAGCTTTCGCGAGGTTCTGGTGCATGGACTTGCACCGGACAAGACCACGCTCGCCGCCGCAACGGTGATATCTATCCTCTGTCTTACCGCCGCCTACGCGTACTTCAAGTCCGCCGAGTCCAATATGGCCGACTCCGTCTGAGCAACTATGTTCGACATCAAACTAGATCGTGTCTCCAAGACCTATTTCGCGCCGGCGGATCCTCCCTCGCGAAGGAGTTATCTGCCACGATTGCGTCTGCTGGGGAAGACCGTGCGCGAGATACGCGCGGTCGATGACGTAAGCTTTGAAGTGGAGACAGGAGAGTGTTTTGGCATCATCGGACATAATGGCTCCGGGAAGAGTTCGCTGCTCAAGCTCCTGTCCAGCATCACCGCGCCCACCTCAGGAGAGATCACGATTCGAGGGCGGCTCTCCGCGCTGATCGAAGTAAGTTCTGGCTTCCACCCGGAGTTGAGCGGGCGTGAGAACATCTTTCTCAATGGCTCCATGCTAGGTATGTCGCGTTCAGAGATAGCCAGAAAAGTCGGCGATATCGCCGAGTTTGCCGGCCTCGAAGAGTATCTCGATATTCCGGTCAAGCGCTACTCCTCGGGCATGTATGTGCGGCTCGGGTTCTCTATCGCTGCGCATCTCGAACCGGATATCCTGCTGCTCGATGAAGTGCTTGCCGTCGGGGACATCGCCTTCCAGGCAAAGTGTCTCAAACGGATCGATGAGCTGCGTCAGATTGGACGGACGATCGTCTTGATCTCGCATGACCTGGAGGCCATCCACAGGCTCTGCGATCGCGCACTGTTGATGCATCAAGGCCGAGTAGTCATGAGCGGATCGCCGGCAGAGGTCATAGATCACTATCAAAAGGTCACCTTTGCGGATGAACCGGTGAACATACTAGGCGAAGGCAAAACGGCTAAGCCAGCCGAATGTTCAGTCATATCCTTTCATGCAACCGATATTGATAGTCCGGTACGGACTGGCTATCCGATGATCACGCGGTTTGGCTTTCAAACGACGGAACGGCTCAACAAAGTCTCGGTCAGCGTCTTCATCTATTGGCCCAGCGGCTATCTTTGCACGCAGATCACGACCGCTTCCTCCGGGCGGGAGCTGACATTGGAGCCTGCTGCTCACGTCATAGAGTTCTGTTGCCCGGTGCTTGAACTGCAGCCGGGAATTTACCGGATCGACCTGCTGATTGAATCAAATGGGCGGGAACTGGATCGCAAACGGCGATGCGCCATCCTGCGAGTGCAACCCGGCAAAGCTGCTTTCGGCGACTTCTTCGTAGATACCACGTGGAACATCACCTCCGGAGAGCGCGATTCGATTGTTGGTGCTCATGTCTCGTAGTCGAAGAGCTGCATGAATCCGTAATCCATGTGCAGTTGCTGGTGGCAGTGGAAGAGTGTGAGCCCGGGATCGTCAGCAACAAAATCAACATCGATCGCGTCGTATCGTGGCAGGCTAACCGTATCTTTGATAATGCCACTCACCGGCGCCTGTCCAACCCGCGTGAGCTCGAAGCTATGGCGGTGCAGATGGATGGGGTGAGGACAGCCGCTGGCGTTGATGAGGCGCAGCCTGTAGCGGCCACCCGCCTTCAGCAACGGGCGCTCGGTAGCGGGGAAGGAACGTCCATTGATGGTCCAGCGGGGCACGCCGCCTACGTCTCCGGTATCCCTCGTTTGTTCGAACAGCATGGTGAAGGTCTCGTCGACCGGTAGCGTTGTCTCACCTGGGCGTGCGAAGAGGCGGTAGGACCAGTCCGATGAGGCGGGCTGATGCCATTCCGGCGTTCCGGTGCGGTTGGCGTACTCGATGATCATCCCGAGCCCGCGGCCGCGCTCCGCCGGATTGGTGGAACCCAGCACCCATCGGCCCGGATTCCGCATCTCCACCAAGGCGTCCACCCGCTCCGCGACGGCAAGCGTTAGCACTTGCACCTCATTTGGCACGGGAACCGGATTGCCATCCAGAGCGACAACCTTGAAACGGTGTCCGGGCAGCGCAAGTTGCACGTCTCGTGTGGCGCTCGCATTCAAGAAGTGAAAGAGGATTCGCTCGCCTTCGCGAACGCGAATCGGTTCACTCGCGCTCAATAGTTTGTCATTGAACGATGCGTGATCGTATTCGACCCACTCGCATGCGACGTCGTGTTTCGACGCTGCACGCACGTTGAGCTTCGCGCCCCAATGATGCGCTGCGAGAAAAACCTCGGAATCATAAGCGCCTTGATCACGACGCGGCTCGATGTAGAAGAAGCCGTACTGACCGCTATAGGTAGCTCGGCGGAGATCATCCATAGCCATGGTGTGCGTGTGATACCAACGTGTCCCCGAAGGTCCCGGAACGAAGCGATATACCTTGCTCTGGCCTGGAGCGATCAGGGCGCCGCCTTCTTCCGCCGCGCCGTCGTTCATGGGCGTGTTGCGTAGCCCATGCCAGTGAACAAGTTCCGGGTGGTCGCTAGCATTGTGCACTGTGATTTCCACGGGCTGCCCTTCGCGCACGCGCAGCAGCGGCCCTGGAGCGATACCGTTATAGCCCCAGGTCTGCACCACGAGGCCCGGCGTAAGCTCGACCGAAACCATGCCGATGTCCAGCGCGAATCTTTGGGCATCTCCCAAACTTCGCGCGGCCAGGGGCAGGGTGCTCACCGCGGTTCGACCCGCGAGGAGCCCGGTTGCTGTCTTCAGAAAATCCCTGCGATTCATGCCAACCTCTCTGCCCGTGTATACGGGCGCTCGTATTCCGCCGCAGGTCTGCTCTATCTGCTTACTGTAAAGGGATCAGCGCCCTCTTCGTCATAAAAAGATGTTGCCTTGACTTCTTCGAACCAGCGCGATTCACTTGGTTCAAACGTTTGAATATGTGCCATTCACGTGCAGCGACGGCTGAGCTGGTTGTTCGCTTTGCTTCCTGCGGCTCTCACGTGAGGGAGCGTAGTCCAGGTATGGTTCGATAGGGAGCAGAAGCGATGAAGCAAGGCGACAAGGCGCTGGGCGTGGGATGCCCGGTGCAGACTGGAGATCTGCTGGATGGTAGACCGTTGCCTGTTGCATACGGCGTGAGCCACGCCGAGGAGTCCGTCGCCAATGCCGCCTGGGACGGCTACAGCGGTATCGGCGACTATGCGGGCGCCAACGGGAATACACACGCAGCCATGCGGGCAGGACATGGTATCCGAGACGAGGAATATATCGGCCTGTTGTCGAGCGCAGCGATCGAAGAGGAGGTCTTCGATTGTGTGATCGTAGGAGGTGGCATCAGCGGCCTCGCCGCGGCTCATGTCTTTACCCAAAAGACAGAAGGCCGCCAGCGCTGCCTGGTTCTTGAGAATCACTCCGTCTTTGGCGGCGAAGCGAGACGTAACGAGTTCATAGTGGATGGGCAGCGACTGCTCGCACATCAGGGATCCGCTCTCTTCTTTCCGCCGCTTGCCGGCTCCTTCATCGAGAAGTTCTATCGCAGTATTGGTTTTAGCGGTGAGCCATTCAGTTATCAAACCTGGGGCGGGGCAGGTCCGGATCCTTCGCTCTCCACCTCCAACTACATAGAAGGTGGCGCGAAGCTCGGGATGTTCTTCGGTGCACGGTTCGGCCATCCTGAGGGCCTCTGGTTGACGGATCCATGGGGCAAGCAGTTGCATGGTGCGCCCCTTCCCGAGAGCATGAGGCAAGAACTGCTGCACGCGCACAACACTCCCTCGACCGCTGCGCTTCCTCGAGCGGATGGCGACGCAGTGGCGCGTGGCCTGGACCAGATAAGTATGGAGACGTGGCTGATGAAGTCGGGAGGCCTGAGCCGTGAGACCATCCGCAGCTACATGCCCTATGCAGCCAGCGGCGCGGGTGCGTCTGCCGACGCTATCTCCGCCTATGCGGATTACGCGCCCGATCTGCTGTTCCCCTGGCGTCAGCAGGAAGGGAGTCAAATGTTTCCGGGAGGAAACACCGGCATCGCACGCCTGCTGATCCGCGCGCTTATCCCGTCGGCGCTGCCTGGCGATGCGTCCTTGCACACGCTCTGCTTAAACCGGATACAGTTCGATGCTCTGGATCGTCCGCAACAGCCGGTCCGCGTCCGCATGGGTGCAACAGTGGTTGCAGTTCAACATGATGGCGCGCCGCAGACGGCGACGACCGCGAGCGTCATCTACCTGAAAGACGGAGCCCTGCGCCGCATCTGCGCGAAAGGCGTG
>JBPCNO010000065.1:0-5294 GCA_051001135.1 Acidobacteriaceae bacterium | reverse complement strand
CCGTCGAGGGTGCGTAGTGCCTCTGCGGGATGACCTGCTGCAGCCGGTGGCCGGCGACAATCCGTCCGGTCCCAGCCTCCGCTACGAGCGCGTATACGACCAGATCAAGGAGGCGCGCACCGAGGAGGACGATACTCTTCCGGCGGGGGCTTGGCAGCGTGCTGCCAAGAAGGCAGATTCCAATCTGGTCATCAAGCTGGCGGGCGAGGCCCTGGCGATCAGAAGCAAAGATCTGCAACTGCTCGCCTGGCTGACCGAAGCGCACATCAAGCGGGAGGGTATCACGCTGCTGCCTGCATGTCTGGGCCTGTTTCTTGCAATGCAGGAGCAGTTCTGGGATACGCTGCATCCGGAGATCGAGGACGGCGACAGCGGTCTGCGGGCCATGCCGATCGAGTGGATGGCGAATCGCGCAAGTGCCCTGTTGTATAGCTCTCCGCTGACGCGCGCCGGCAACAGCTTCTACCAGTACAAGGAATCGCGTTCGATCGGCTATGAGGCAGATGCCAGCCAAAGCGACGCGAAGCGCCAGGCGCGCGAAAGAGCGGTGGCGGAGGGCAAGGTCACGGCGGAAGTCTTCGATGCTGCTTTCGCCTCCACGCCTAAGAGCTTCTACGTGGAGACAGAGACGGCGCTGAACGAGTCGATGGATCTGCTACATAACCTCGCTGTCTTCTGCGATGAACGTTACGGCGCGGATGCCCCTTCGGTGGGCCGGCTGGAGCAGGCGATTCAGGAGGTAGGGCAGGTCGTCGCGTCCCTGCTCAAGGAGAAGCGTAAGACCGAGCCGGACGCGATCCCGGAGGCCGCGGCAGAAGCGCAGCCGCCGGAGCAGGCAAGGCCAGACCAGGCAAGCGTGGTGACGGAGACGCCACGGAGCGAAGCGGCCCAGACGACGGAACGGCATGAGCCCCCGGTTGAGCCGCAGGCGAAGATCGCAGCCGCTGGTGTTGCGCAGCCGGCGACGGTGCGCGAAACCGCCGAGCCGGCAAATCCGCAAGACGCTGCCGGGCGGATTCAGGGATGCGCGCGCTTTCTCGCGCAACAGGATGCTGCCAGTCCGGTTGCGTATCTGTTGCAGACAGGGCTGCGCTGGGGCGAATTGCGAGCGCGCCAGGGAGCCATGGACGCGGAGTATCCGCCATCTCCGCCGACGGAGGCTCGGCAGCAACTCCGGCGCACCCTGACTGAAGGGAACTGGAGCGAGTTGTTGCGCGCTTCCGTGACTGCCGCAGGCGAGCCTTGGGGCGGTGCGTGGCTGGACCTGCAGCGCTACATCTGGAAGGCGAGCCTCGAGCTGGGGCATCAGGCGATCGCATCGGCCGTTGTCTCTTCCCTGGGCGCGCTGCTGCGCGACTTTCCCGGCATCCCTGCTTGGACATTCAACGACGACACGCCCACTGCGAATCCGGAGACGCTTCGGTGGCTTGCAGAGACGGTATTGCCGCAGCCCGCTGAGGCGCCGCCCCCCGCTTCCTCGCAAGAGCTCGTGTATGCGCCGCATGTATCGCAAGCGCTGCTTATCCCGCAGGGAGATCGGGCCGGCGAGGGCGAGCAGCCGCAGATCGTGCCGGACACGCTGGAGATTGCGCGCGGCCTCATTCAGCAAGGCCGCGCGCAGCAGGCCATCCAGTTGCTGGTGCGGGATGCGGCCCAGCAGGAGAGTGGAAGACTGCGTTTTCAACGCAAGACCCAGGTAGCCCAACTTTGCCTGGCCGCGGGGTATGATTCTGTGGCCGCTCCGATGCTGGAGCAGCTTGCGGGAGAGATGGAGCAGCGCAAGCTGGAGGGATGGGAGTCCGGCGAGCTGCTGGCGCCACCACTGGCCCTGCTGCTGAAGTGCATGCAGGCAAGAGGGGACGCGGAGCCCAGACGGCAGGAGATCTTCGAGCGGCTCTGTCGCATCGACCCAACGGCGGCCATCGAGTGCTCCAGTTGATGAACAGGATGAGGAGGGGCAGTGGCGCGCGCAAACACTGATGCGTTGGTGACGCAGTCTGTCCTGGACCGGCTGATGGAGGTCGATGACTGGCCGGCGACGCGGGCGCAGTCGCTGCGCTATTTTCGTGATGCGCTGAAACGCGACCTGGAGTGGCTGCTGAATACGCGGCGGCCGCCGCTTGAAAATATCGGCAAGTACGAACGGGCACGGACGACCATGGTGAACTACGGGTTGTCGGATATCACCGCGCTGGGACTGAGTTCCGCGTCCGACCACAAGCGCCTGCGGAAGGCGCTCGAGCAATGTCTGCACGACTTTGAGCCACGGTTAACGGATGTGGTGGTCGCCATACAGGAGTCGCAGACAGCGGACCGCAGGCTGCGCTTCCACGTCCAGGGACTCATGCGCATCGATCCGGCGCCGGAAGAGATCTCCTTCGATACGGTGCTGGAGCTGACCAGTGGCGAGTACACGGTGAAGTAGGCCGATGCGAGAGGAACTCCTAGAACATTACGAACGGGAACTGGCGTACCTGCGCGAACTTGGAGGCGAGTTTGCGCAGAAGTATCCGCGCGTCGCCAGCCGGCTGCTGCTGGAGCCGGACCGCTGTGAAGATCCCCACGTGGAGCGGCTGCTGGAGGCCTTCGCCTTTCTCGCGGCGCGCATTCATTTGCGCATCGACGACGACTTTCCGGAGCTGACCTCGGGGCTGCTGAGTGTCGTCTATCCGCACTACCTGCGGCCGATTCCAGCCATGACAGTGGTTGAATGCCAGATGGAGGGAGCGCAGGCAAAGACCACCGGCGCCGTCACCATGCCGCCGGGCACGGTGCTGACGACCAAGCGCCGGGTGGATGGGCTGGCCTGCCGCTTCCGCACCTGCTATCCGGTGGAGCTGTGGCCGTTCAGCGTGGCGACCTGCGAGTGGCGTCTGCCGGAGCGTCTGGCGCGGCCGCTGCATGGGGCGGGCGCGGGGGCTGCGGCGGTGATGCAGGTACGGCTGGAATGCGCTCCGGACGGCTCCTTCGCCGAACTGGATCTCTCCGACCTAGGCTTCCATCTTTCGGGCGAGACCAACGTCGTGCATACCCTCTACGAGCTGCTGTCCAACAACTGCATCAGCATCATGGTGCGGAATCCGGATGATCCGGCCGGGCCGGTGGTGAACATCGGTCCTGATGCATTGAGCGCGATGGGGTTCGAAGAGGACGAGGCCCTGCTTCCCTACCCGCGGCGCTCCTTCGATGGCTATCGTTTGCTGCAGGAATACTTCACCTTCTCGGAGAAGTTTCTCTTCTTTCGTCTGGCCGGCCTGGAAGCAGTGCGCGCTGCCAAGTGCAAGCGCGTGGCCGAGGTCCTTTTTGTCTTCTCGCGCTTCGCCCGGCCGGAGCGGCAGCAGGCGCTGGAGGTCGGTGTCTCGGCGCGCACCATACGGCTGGGTTGCACGCCGGTCATCAACCTGTACGAACAGACCGCGGAACCGATACTGCTGACGCAGACGCAACACGAATACAGGATCGTGCCGGACGTCCGCCACGAGGGAGTGACGGAGATCTTCTCCATCGACGAGGTATTGGCTTCAAATCCCAGCAAGCGCACGGTTGCGACGCTGCAGCCGCTGTTTGCCTTTCGCTCGCAGACGCGGGAGGGCAACAAGCTGGTCTTCTGGCACGGCATGCGGCGCGCGAACGCTTTGGGAGAACGGGCGCCTTCCGCGATGTATATTTCGATCGCCGATATCGAAGGCGTGGTGACCGAGCCGGATGCCGAGGTGCTGACCGTGCGCTGCACCTGCACCAATCACGATCTGCCTTCGCGTCTGCCCTTTGGTGCGGAGGATGGCGACTTCTTTGCGGAAGCGGTGCCGGCCGCAAGCATGATCCGCGCGCTGCGCCGGCCGACGCCGAGCTACGACCCGCCGACAGGCCGGGGGCAGCTCTGGCGGCTGATCTCGCAACTTTCGCTCAACTACCTATCGCTGCAAGAGGACGGGCTGGGGGCGTTACAGGAGATACTGCGGCTGCACAACTTCACTGACTCGTCTTCCCTGGAGAATCAGATTGGCGGCATCTCCCGGCTCGATGCAAAGCCGCATGTGGCGCTTACGCGCTCGCACTTCGGCATCACGCCGGCGCGGGGCACGCAGGTGGAGGTGGAGTTCGACGAGCGGCAGTTCGTCGGCGGCGGCCTTTTCCTGTTCGCGCATGTGCTGGAACGGTTCCTGGGCTGCTATACCTCCATGAACAGCTTCTGCCAACTGGTGGCGTTTTCTACACAGCGGAAGGAGGTGGTGCGCGAATGGTTACCGAGAGCGGGAAGCAAGACCCTGATCTGACGGGATCGGATCTGACGAATCCGAATCTGACGAAACCGAATCTGACGGAGTCCGGTCTGCGGAAGATGCTCGAAGCAGATCACCTCTTCGTGCATTTCTTCCAGGCCGTGCGGCTGCTGGAGCGCCTGTATCCGGAGCGCAATCCGGTGGGGCTGTATGTGACGCCTTCCTCGGAGGTGGTGCGGTTCTCGTCGCGGCCCAGCCTCAGTTTTCCTCCGAGCGAGTTGGACTCGCTGACGCTCAACGAGCGAGCGCCCCATGCGATGCAGGTGAACTTCATGGGATTGGCGGCGGCAGTGGGCGCGCTCCCGCATCCATACACCGAGTACCTGCTGGAGCGCATACGCGCGAAAGATCGCGGGCCGGCGGCCTTCTTCGATCTGTTCAACCACCGCATTCTCTCGCTCTTCTATCGTTCGTGGGAGAAGTACCGCTTCTTCATTGCCTACGAGCGCAAGGGCGCGGGCGAGGATGCCATCAGCGCACGTCTGCTCGATCTGCTGGGGCTGGGGACGGCCGGCCTGCGCAACCGGTTAGACATCCCCGACGAAGCGGCGCTCTACTACACCGGCCTGCTGGCGCAGAAGACGCGGTCGGCGCAAGGGCTCAAGCAGATCCTCGAGGACTACTTCGATGTGCCGGTAGAGATCGAGCAGTTTACCGGGAGCTGGAACCGGCTGCCGGCGCGGCACCAGACGTTTCTCACCGAAACGTACTCCTTTGCGGAGAAGCTGGGTTTCGGCGCCATCATCGGCGATGAGGTGTGGGATCAGAGCGGCAAGGTGACGGTGCGGCTGGGGCCCATGCCGTTTGCGCAATACCGCGAGTTCCTTCCCGGCGCGCAGGGTTGCAAAGAGCTGGCATCGTGGCTCAGGCTGTATGGCAACCGTGAACTGGCGTTCGTAGTGCAACTGGTGCTCGCGCGCGAGCAGGTTCCAACGATGCAACTGGGCGAGAAGGGTACGTCCGCCGGAAGGCTGGGGCTGGTGAGGTGGGTCAAAAACCAAGATGTCAAGC
>JBPCNO010000064.1:0-31435 GCA_051001135.1 Acidobacteriaceae bacterium | reverse complement strand
TCTTCTTTACCTCGCCCGATGGCAGAGAACAGTGGATCCTCTATCACGCCAACGCGGCTGCGAATCAGGGTTGTGGCACGTTTCGCTCTCCGCGTGCACAGCCTTTCACCTGGAACGTGGACGGCAGTCCCAACTTTGGCCAGCCTATCCCGCTCGCAACACCCATAGCGAAGCCTTCCGGCACTCCCGTGCGCTGATACACATCTCGACTTTGCCCATGCCGGTCGATCGCGATCCCGACAGTGCACTGGCGTGCTTGCAATTGGGAGAGCCTACGCACTTCAGGGGGATATAAGACCCGGACAAGGTCTGCCTATCAGGATTTTGCGGTTTGGAGGTACGCTGACCCGAGATAACCATGCTGACACCAGCCCAGACGCAAAGGCAGTAACGCTCTACAATCCGGGTGGCGCGGCCCTGCAGATCCGGTCGATTTCGATTGCGGGTGTGGAAGGGGCGAATTTCTCCGAAACGAACACCTGTGATTCCAGCCTGGCCGCCCATGCACGCTGCATCGTAAGCGTCCGGTTTATGCCTCACAAAGCCGGGCTGCTCGCCGCCACACTTTCCATTGCGGACAACGGATCCGGCTCTCCGCAAGATGTCGGCCTTAGCGGGAGGGGAAAATAACGGGTTGAGCTGCTATTTTGCCCCGGGCTTACGACTCTCTGGTGTGCAGGCTACCCTATCCTCGATTGACCCATGGACCCGTGCATCTTTGCCATGCAGGTTGCTGCGAGCGCAGTCCATCCAGTCTGGTGACTTGCCCCGATTCCCCTGCCCGTGTCGCCGCAAAAATATTCACTGAAGAGGACAAGGTCGCGCCAGTGCGGGTCGCTGATGTAGCGCTGCTCGTCTCCGTGCGCGGCACGCTGACCGTTCCCATCGCGCAGGAATAAGCGGACCAGCCTGCCGGCGATCTCCTCCGCCACCTCGACCAGAGTCATCATATTGCCGCTGCCGGTAGGGCATTCCACTTTGAAGGCATCGCCGTACATTGCGTGGTATCGTTCGAGCGCGTTTAAAAGCAAAATGTTGACCGGAAACCATACCGGCCCTCGCCAGTTGCTGTTACCGCCGAACATGCCGCTGTCTCCCTCACCCGGCACGTACTTGACCGTCAGCGACTGTCCAGCCAGTTCAACCCGATAAGGATGCTGCTCGTGATAGCGCGAGAGTGCGCGCACACCGTGGCCGGAAAGGAACTCGGTTTCGTCCAGGACCCGCTTCAGGATGCGCAGCAGGCGCTCCTTTGGAGCTAATGCAATGAAGTGCGATCCGGCGTACAGCGGATCATCTGTCTCTGCTTGCGTCACATAGCGCGCGAGCTGCGCCTTGTTCTTCAAAAACCAATTCAGACGCTTGCGGAAACCCGGCAGCCGCTCGATTTCGTCCTTGTGCAGGATTCCAACGGCGTAGAGCGGCACGATGCCGACGATCGAGTGCACATGGAGCGCCTTCGGCCGAGCGCCATCCACCGTCAACTGATCGAAGTAGAAGCCTTCCTCCTCGTCCCACAGGCCGGTGCCACCCAAACCGTTGATCGCATCGATGATGGCAATGAAGTGCTCGAAAAACTTGCTGGCAATGTCCTCATACGCCGGCCGCGTCTGCGCAAGCTCAATTGCAATGGTCAGCATGGTCGAGCAATACATGCCCATCCAGGCGGTTCCGTCGGCTTGGATCAGGTGCGTGCCGTTGGACAATTGGGTCGATCGATCGAAAACACCGATGTTATCCAGCCCTAAGAAGCCGCCGCCGAAGAGGTTGTTGCCGTGCTCATCGTTCCGGTTTACCCACCATGTGAAGTTCAGCAGAAGCTTCTGAAAGCATCGCTCCAGGAAGTCGAGATCCTTCAAGCCGCCATTCCGGCGAGCGGCTATCAGATACACGCAGTATACCGCCCACGCATGCACCGGCGGGTTTACATCGCTGAAGGCGAACTCGTATGCCGGCATCTGCCCATTCGGGTGCAGATACCACTCGCGCAGCAGAAGGAGGAGTTGGTTCTTCGCATACTCCGGATCGATCTCCGCCATGGGAATCATGTGAAATGCGGAATCCCATGCGGCAAACCACGGATACTCCCACTTATCCGGCATGGAGAGCACGTCACGGCAAAACAGATGCCGCCAATCGGCATTGCGCCCCTTGAGCCGCTCCCGCGGCGGCGCTGGTTGTGCGGGATCGCCCTCCAGCCAGCGTTCAGAGATGTAATAGTAAAACTGCTTGGTCCAGAGGAGTCCGGCATAGGCTTGCCGCGAAACGTTGCGCTCATCGTCGCTGAAGCTCTCCGGAATGCGCTTCGCATAGAACTCGTCAGCTTCTGTCCGCCTTCGCGCGAAACACTCCTCAAAATCCGCGCCGCCCATCGCTGCTGGCTCGCGTCCATCCTCGCGTACCAGCCGCAGGCATAGCGTCGTACTGTCACCCGCCCCGAGCCGTAGCCGATAAACAAAGGCAGCCTTGGTGCCGCGCCGCTCGGGATTGACCGCGTCCTTGTCGCCGTTTACGAGATACCGATCGAAGGCGTCTTTCGAGTAACCCTGCTTCCCTCGATAGTTGCCGTCGAGCCTGCGGATGTTTGTATCGTTCTCGGTGAAGAGGACTTCCTCAACCAGCGGTCCTCCTTGCTCTTCGATCGCGCAAAACCGAAACCGGCCCAGCATTTTATGGTTTGCGGTCAAGGTGCTGCCGTTTCGTTCCTCCATCCTGATCCACGGCCGGGTCTCTTCCCCCGGCTCTGGGTTGTGCCACGACCAGTTGTTGCGCAGCGTCAGTGTGGGAAGCACCGTCAGCTCGGCCGCATCCGGACCCCTGTTGGAAATCACGAGCCGGATCAACATATCCTCCGGCGCGCACTTCGCGTACTCCACCTGCACATCGAAATAGCGCTCTTCGTCGAAGATGCCAGTGTCCAACAACTCGTATTCCAATTAATTAAAATCGCGTCTGCGGTTCGTCGCGACCAAGTCCTCGTAAGGAAATGCACGCTGAGGATACTTGTAGAGCGCCTTCGCATAGGAGTGAGTCGGCGTCGCGTCCAAGTAGTAGTACTGCTCCTTCACGTCCTCGCCGTGATTGCCCTCCGTGTTGCCCAGTCCGAAAAGCCGCTCCTTCAAGATAGGGTCTCTGCCATTCCACAGAGATGTGGAGAAGCACAGACGGCACTGGCGATCGGTCCAACCCAACAGACCGTCCTCCCCCCATCGATAGGCGCGATAGCGCGCCATGTCGTGGGTGAAGGTCCAGGCATTGCCATCGGCAGAGTAATCCTCGCGAACCGTACCCCACTGGCGCTCTGGCAGGTACGTACCCCAGCGTTGCCAGTCCTGCTCGCGTTTCGCGGTTTTCAGCAGCCGCGTGTCCTCTTCTGTATCCGGCGAGCTGGTTTCCCTCTCCGCACGTTCGCTGCCGTTATGCTGCGCTGCATCGGACTGCGATCGCACGCGATCGGGCTGCGTTTGCAATGGTGGCTGCGTCGCTAGCAAATCCTCCAGCTCATCGCTCATGGCATCATTCTAGATGCGCCTTCGCGCCAATAGCACTTAATGAGTCCCGGCGGAATCTCGCGGCGATGAAGCAGCCGTTTTGCGCTTCGCGCTCCAGAGCCGAGATCCCTACGCCTTTGCCGGTGATGAGAGCCAACGAGTGAGTGCCGGGGCGCCCAGCACCGAAGGACGCGCAACAGCACGCGGATTCCGCCACACTTACACAACATGGCACATTCTTTGCTGTGATGAAAAGGCGACCCTCCCGCACCGCAGCAGATCAGCCTTTCTGCCATCTCTACCCGTAGCGGCTCACAAGAGCTGTGGAAAATCATCGACTTCGCTACCGTCTGAGCAGACACTCCGCGTGCGGACGATGACAGACACCAAGAGCAGGAGCGGCCGAATCCTTTGTACATGAACCAAGCGAAGAAGATTGTCATCGTAGGTGCTGGTCCAGGCGGTCTCGCTGCGGCGATCCTGCTGGCTCGTTCGGGCGTGGATGTGTCGATCGTCGAGAGCCGCTCGACAGTTGGCGGTCGCACTTCCACGATGCAACAAGACGGCTTCAAATTCGATACCGGCCCAACGTTCTTTCTATATCCGCGCGTTTTGAGAGAGATATTCCGGGTCGCGGGCAAGGATCTCGACACCGAAATACCGATGACCCGGCTCGATCCGCAATACAGGCTGGTCTTCGGCGCTGGAGGGGAACTCCTCGCCACCCCGAACGTCGCGCGGATGGAGCAGGCAATCGCCAGGCTCAGCCCTGGAGACGCGGGACGTTTTCACAACTTTCTTTGCGATAACCGGAAAAAGCTGGAGCAGTTCATCCCTTTTCTCGAATCGCCCTTCACGAGTTGGAGGGATCTGACGAAGCTGCGCATGCTCAAGATGCTGCCGCTGCTGCGTCCCTGGCGTTCGCTCGATACGGATCTGCGAACTTACTTCAAAGACGAGCGCATTCGGCTCGGCTTCAGTTTTCAGTCGAAATATCTGGGAATGTCTCCTTTTTCCTGTCCCAGCTTATTCAGCATCCTATCCTTCCTGGAGTATGAGCATGGCGTTTTCCATCCTACCGGCGGTTGCGGCGCCATCACTCGGGCCATGGCGCGTGTAGCCGAAGAACTTGGCGTCACCATCTTGCTCGATGAGCCAGTCGAGCAGATGCTGTTCGAGGGCCGGAAGGCAGTGGGCGTGCGCACCGCCCGACGCTCATTGAAAGTTGATGCCGTGGTCGTAAACGCGGACTTCGCACAAGCCATGCAACGCATGGTGCCAGACGGGTTGCGGCGCAAATGGACCGATCGCCGCATCGAATCGAAACGTTTCTCCTGCTCCACCTTCATGCTGTATCTCGGCATCGAAGGGCGCTACGACGACGTGTCGCACCATACCATCTATCTTGCGAAGGATTATCGACGGAATCTTCGGGACATTGAAGACGATCATGTGCTCTCAGGCGATCCATCGTTCTACGTGCAGAATGCCGGCGTGACGGACCCGACTCTCGCACCGCGCGGAATGAGCACTCTTTACGTGCTGCTGCCGGTCACCCATGAAACTGGCAAAGTGGATTGGGCGCGGGAGCAATCCGGCTTCCGTGCGCTCGCTCTGCGCCAACTCGAACGGGTCGGTATCGAAGATGTGGAACGGCGGATTCGCACCGAAAAGATGTTGACTCCGGCGACCTGGCGCACCGAGTTTGCGCTGCATCGCGGCGCGACGTTCAGCATGGCGCACAGCCTTAAACAAATGCTGCATCTCCGGCCGCAAAATCGGTTCGAGGATTTGGACCGCGTCTACCTGGTTGGTGGCGGCACTCATCCGGGCAGCGGACTGCCGGTCATCTTCGAGTCGGCGCGCATCACATCACGTTTGCTCCTGGAGGATCTCAATCTGGAGCCGCAGTGGACAATGGACGAGAGCCCGGTTGCGGAACCGGTCTATGAAACGGCCTCTTGAGGAGGGAACAGATTCCAGTGCTCACCCCATCCATTTCGCATAAGGCGCACGGCACGCTGCCCGACGAGGCAGTGGAGCAGGCGGTTTGCAACGCTGCACGCATGGCGCAGCGACGATGGGAGCTGCGGCCGGTGCGCGAGCGTGTGCAAACGGTGCGGCGGCTGCGGTTCTTGCTCGCCCGCGATGCGGAACTGCTGGCGAATGCTGTACCCCTAGAGGTGGCGGGCAACCTCCAGCGCAGTCTTGCCGACACTCTAGTAGCCGAGGTGCTTCCACTCGCGGAAGCGTGCAGGTTTCTAGAGCGGGAGGCAGTAGCAATTCTGGCAGGACAACGATTAAGCAACCGCAGCCGGCCCTTCTGGCTCCGCCGTGTGACAGCCGAAGTATCACGGGAAGCGCTCGGTATTGTCCTGGTCATCGGTCCGGCGAACTACCCACTCTTTCTGCCCGGAGTGCAGGTGCTGCAGGCGCTGGTCGCCGGGAACGCGGTGCTGTGGAAGCCAGCGGCGACCGGAGTGGCCGCGGCACACGCGCTTCAGCAGTTGTTGACGGAAGCAGGTCTGCCTGCAGAGCTACTCGCCATCCTTAACGCTGCGCCCGCAGCCGCCGAGCGGGCGATTGCCATGGGTGTCGATAAGGTGATCCTGACGGGCCACGTCGATACCGGCCGCGCCGTTTTGCGTCGACTGGCCGAGACCGTGACTCCGTCCGTCATGGAACTCTCGGGATGCGATGCGGTATTCGTCCTCGATGGTGCTGACTGCGAACGAGCAGCTAGAGCTATTGCCTTCGGCATGCGGTTGAATGGCTCGGCAACCTGCATGGCTCCGCGGCGCCTATTCGTCGCGGCCACGGTTGCGGATGCATTGCTTCCACTGCTACACCGGGAGTTCGCGCAGCTATCCCTGATGTCCGTCTCCGAGCCCATCCGCAAGCAGCTCGAACGGTTGATGGAAGATGCGCGCATCCGGGGCGCGCGGGTGACGCTCGATGACGGCGGACCGTATACATTACGCTCTGTCTTAATCGAGCGCGCCCAGCCAGAGATGGCTGTGATGCAGAGCGATGTCTTCGCACCGCTGCTCAGCGTCATGGAGTTCAGTGACATCGAAGACGCGCTCACGGCGCATCGACGCTGCGCCTATGCGCTGACGGCGTCTGTTTTCGGGCCGGAGAAGGTCGCGGCGGCCCTGGCGCGAAGAATCCATGCCGGCACGGTGCTGGTGAACGACCTGATCGTCTCCGCAGCCGACCCGCGCGTCTCCTTTGGCGGCCGCGGCAAAAGCGGCTTCGGCCTGACCCGCGGACGCGAAGGGCTGCTGGAGATGACCGCGCAGAAGACGGTGCTGATCCAACGAGAACGGAACTATCGGGCCTATGCATCCACACGCAAGGCGCATGTTAGTTTCTTCGCCGCATACATACGAATGGTTCACGGTGGATTATGGCGTCAGCGGGTCAAAGGGATTCGCGCCCTTAGCGCGGCCGCGCGAAAACTAAGGTAGCAAACATGTGCGCCACGGTCGTGCAGAGGTGGTTGGAAAGAGGGCAGCATTTGGAGGACGGATGCGAGTAGCGGTCATTGGATCGGGGCTGGGTGGCCTTGCGGCGGCGTGCACCCTGGCGGCGCGCGGGTACCAGGTGGATGTCTTCGAGAAGAATTCGTGGCTCGGCGGCAAAGCTGCGGTGCTCGCAGAGCAGGGCTTCCGGTTCGATATGGGACCCACCATCCTGATCATGCCTTCGGTGCTGCACCGCATCTTCTGCGAAGCGGGCGCAAGTATGTCGGATTACTTGACGATGGTGCGCCTGGACCCACAGTGGCGCTGCTTCTTTGACGACGGTACGGTGCTCGATCTGAAGCACGATGTCGGAGAGATGGCTCGATCGCTTAACCAGCAGGAGCCAGGATTGGGCGATCGCTATGTCGAGTTCATGAACCTGTCGGAGAAGCTGCACGGCATCTCCGATCGTTTTTTCTTCTGGCGCTCCATCGGCTCCATGCGCGACACCTTCGACTTCGGCGGCAGCCTGAAGCTGAGCGTACTCCGAGACGTGATGCAGATGCGGCTCGGTCAGACGGTATCCGGCACGATCCGGTCGTTCATTAAAGATCCGCGCGTGGGTCAGATGCTCGACCACTATGTTCAATATGTCGGCTCGTCTCCAGATGCTTCGCCCGCCATCTTGTGTTCCATCGGCCACATGCAATCGCAGGAGGGTATCTGGTATCCCATGGGCGGTACACGCTCCGTGCCGGAGGCGCTGGTCAAGCTGGGCACGGAGCTTGGTGTTTGCTTCCACACTTCGACCGAGATCGAACGCCTGAAGATCGAGAATGGCAAAGTGCAGGGATTGACTACTACCGCGGGACAGCACTATGACTTTGACGCAATCGTCTCCAACGAAGACGCTGTGCGCACCTACCGTGAGCTGATCGGCGGCGCGATTGCGAACAGCTTCGATCACAAGCGGGAGTACGAGCCGGCCTGCTCCGGCGTGGTGCTGTATCTGGGCCTCAACAAGCGGTACAACCATCTCGCACACCACGACTTCGTCTTCTCTCGCCATCCCCGCGAGGAGTTCCACCACATCTACGATCTGGGCGAACTTGCGCCGGACCCGACCTGCTATCTCGCCTCGACATCCGGCACCGAGCGGGCGACCGCGCCCGCAGGCGGGGATGCGCTGTACGTCCTGGTGCACACTCCCTACATACGGCCTAAGCATGACTGGTCGAAGATGTTCCCGGTGTACAGGCGGGTGATCCTGGACAAGTTGAAGCGGACCGCGGGCCTCACCGATATCGAAGAACGTATCGTCTTCGAGCGCGCTCTGACGCCGGTGGACATCCATAATCGCTACAAGGTGCTGAACGGCGCGATCTACGGCATCTCCAGCCATGGGCGATTCAACGGCGCGTTTAAACCAGCGAACGCAAGTACAGAGGTGGAGGGACTGTATCTCGCGGGCGGCGCCGCGCATCCAGGGCCGGGCATGCCCATGGTCATGATGAGCGGATGGATAGCGGCCGATGCGCTCGACCGGCAGCATCGCGGCGCCACCACTGCGGGGACGGCGCGGCAGAAGGCCGAAGAGTTGCTGGCGCACGCAGGTTGAGCAGCATGAACACATTGCCCAAAGGTCGACAGAAGTATATGAGCCTGGCGGCGCCTTCGCCTGCCTTTCTCGCCCTCTTCTCGCACTATCTGCGGTGGTACGTTCCGCGTTCCTTCCACGCCGTGCGAGTGGCGCATGGCGAACGATTTCCACGGGCCGGAAGCATCGCGATCGAGCGCCTGATCGTCACCCTCAACCACCCGTCCTGGTGGGATCCACTGATCTCCATTCTGCTTTCACGGCATCTGTTGCCAGGGTATTTCCACTATGCGCCCATGGAGGCGAGCGCCCTCGCACACTACCGCTTCATGCGCAGGCTGGGGCTCTTTGCCGTGGACAACAGCGCGCCGCGCCGGGCAGCTTCGCAATTTTTGCGTGCGGGTATGCACGTCCTCGATGCGCCATCATCTGTGCTGTGGGTCACGCCGGAGGGCCATTTCACGGATGTGCGGCACAGACCGATCGTTTGGAAGCCGGGACTTGCGACGCTGGTCGCTCGCGCGCGTCCCTGCACCGTTGTGCCGCTGGCGCTTGAATACGCCTTCTGGGATGAGCGGTTGCCGGAGGCGCTCGCGCTAGTCGGCGAACCCATGACGTTCGATGGAGCCGCAACAACGTCAGACGAATGCAGCATGCACCTCATCCAGCGCATGACCGCGGCACAGGATGAACTGGCGGTCCTTGCACTGACGCGCAGCAGCCGCTGCTTCGAAACCGTGTTGCGCGGTTCCACGGGCGTCGGCCGCATCTACGACCTGTGGAAGCGAACGCAGGCGAGGATCACAGGCCGTACTTACATTCCGGAAGCCGCACTGAAGGGTGCCCCTGAACACGGTGGTATCCCACACGCATGAGCTTCCTCCTGCTCACGCACGTAGCCTTCTGGTGCGCGGTGATCCCCGCTTCGCTCCTCTGCTGGAATCTGCTGCTCTTTCGAGAGCCTCCTCCAGTCCACGGCGGCCACCCGGCAATCTCAGTCTTGATACCGGCGCGCAATGAAGAGGACAACATTGGAGCAGCGATCGAAAACGTGCTCGCCTCGACATCTGTCGATCTGGAATTGATCGTGCTCGATGATGCGTCGACCGATCGGACCGCAGAGATCATCCAGAGCTTTGCAGCGCGGGATGGGCGCGTACGCTATGCGAGCGGCGCACCGCTGGCGGCGGGCTGGGCCGGCAAGGCCCACGCAGCCCACGAGCTTTCGGAATTGGCGAATCATGCGACCTTCTGCTTCCTCGATGCTGATGTCCGCGTGGCTCCGGCGGCGCTGGCGCGCATGCATAGATTCATGGAGCGCTCCGGCAGCGCGCTGGTGAGCGGTTTTCCGCACGAAGAGACGGTCACGTTTCTGGAGTGGCTGCTGCTTCCGCTGATTCACTTTCTGCTGCTTGGATATCTGCCGCTCGCTGGAATGCGCGCCTTTCCTACAACGTCAGGCTTCGGCGCGGGATGCGGTCAGTTTCTGATGATGCGGCGCGACGCCTACCTCGCGACCGGCGGCTACTCAAGTGTGCGCGGCACCATGCATGACGGCATTGTGTTGGCCAAGCTCTTTCGCCAGCACGGATTTGCAACCGACATCGCCGACATGACGAAGCTGGCACGCTGTCGCATGTATCGCAGTGCTGCCGAGACATGGAACGGACTGGTGAAGAACGCCACCGAAGGGCTGGCCGCTCCGGCGCGCATCGTGCCCTTCACGCTGCTGCTACTGTGCGGACAGGTGCTCCCGTTTGCGCTGCTTGTCGCCGCGGCGCTTCGCCCGCAGTTGCTTGCTCTCCATCACGACTCACATGCGGGCCGCACTCTGGCGATCGTTCTTGCCGCATCACTGCTGCCGAGGGTGCTGTGTGTTCTACGTTTCCGGCAGCGGATTGCCGCGGCGGTCTTCCACCCCGTAGCGATCCTCGTGCTGATCGCGTTGCAGTGGTACGCGCTGGGGCGCAAGTTGCTGGGACTCAAGACTCTCTGGAAAGAGAGGGCATTTAGTGTCGGCTAAGAATTGGACGAGACCAGCAGTCCTCGTTATGACAGGGCTGCTCTGCGTTAAGGCCTTGGGGTTACCACTGACCAGCCCAACACCAGATCTGGCGCAACAGGTCGGCGCTGCGCGACTCGATTACTTCCGCGGCCTGACGGGAGACGGTGATGCTGCAGACCGGGCGCAGGCTGAGTTCGCCTCACTCGAGCGCGCCCATCCACGGGATGCAACCGTCATGGCCTACGAGGGTAGCTTGCAACTGCTCGACGCGGCACGCACCTGGGCGGTGTGGAATAAGCATAAGTTAGCCACCGGCGGGCTGGCCAAACTGGACCGCGCCGTCGAGATCGCCCCGGAAGATCTGGAGGTGCGGTTCATCCACGCCGAGCCGACATGGCATTTGCCGTTCTTCTACCATCGCAAAGAGCAGGCGGAGCAGGATTTCGCGTTCATCGCCCCGCGTGCCGAACTGGCCGCTGTTCGCGGAACGCTAGCACCGCAAATTGCTGCTGCGGCTCTGGATGGTTATGGGCACATCCTTGCAGCGAAGGGTGACTCTTCGGGCGCACGTCAGGTCTTTCTCGCCGCAGTCCGCGTGGATAGCACCAGTCCTGGCGGCCGCGATGCTTCCAAACACCTGAGTGAGCAGCGGGACTAGAGGACTTCGCGTCCGTATACACTTAAGCGCCTCCCGTTGCGTGGCTCTCTCGCGAGAAGTCCGCAGATGGGATTCGCGAGTGCATGACAACATCTTTGCCCACTAGGAACGCTGAGTACCTCTTCCTCTCCGTTGCGTTGCCGTGAAAGCCGAGCAGCGAAGCTCCATTACCGAGGCCTTTGCAAGTGCAGCTTCGGGCGACATGCAGGGCGAGCCGGAAGATCCATTTGCCAGCACGACGCCGAATCGTTGGAGGTTCACACGCGGCATGCAGCCGGCGGCAGCGGTAGTTGAACAGCAATACGACTGGTGTGAGCCGCGAGGAGCATGGCCTTTCGAAATCTAGCCCGCAGGCTGTTGTGATTTACGCATGCCGGTGCAGCGAAGGAGTGACGATCCGCTGTCGCTTTGGGGCGAATTGATGTTCGCTGTTGTCACTCTGCTGCTCGTTACGGTAACGTACACGCTGAATGCTCTCTTCAGGGTTTCCAGATATGCAGCGCGAAGCCGCAGAGTCCCGGACAACCGAGTCGCTGAACGACACTTCGCCCCGTCTGCGCCTGCCGTCGGCACCCGCCAGTGAAGCCGGCCCAGTCAAGGCGTGGCAGGAGCCCGTTGTCTTAAAGACATACCTGCCGGACGAGCCGGATCCCAATCCGATGTTCCTGGAGAAGCGCGTCTACCAGGGCAGCAGCGGGAAGGTGTATCCGCTGCCGGTCATCGACCGGGTGGCCACGACGCCACGCGAGCAGGCGTGGGAGGCAGTGCATCTGGAGAACGAATACCTGCGCTTAATGGTGCTGCCGGAAATCGGCGGCCGCATTCACGTGGGCTACGACAAGATTAACGGCTACGATTTCTTCTATCGCCAGAATGTGATCAAGCCGGCGCTGGTGGGGTTGGCAGGACCGTGGATCTCGGGAGGGGTCGAGTTCAATTGGCCGCAGCATCATCGGCCTGCGACCTTTCTGCCGGTGGAGATAGCCATTGAGCGCGAGCAGGATGGCGCGGTCACCGTGTGGTGCAGCGACCACGATCCCATGTCCCGGATGAAAGGCATGCACGGGGTGTGTCTGCGCCCTGGTTGCGCCTATGTGGTGTTGAAAGTTCGGCTGTATAACCGCACGTGTGACACGCAGACCTTCTTATGGTGGGCCAATGCCGCCATGCGCGTGCACGAGCAGTATCAGTCGTTCTTCCCCGGAGATGTTCGCTTTGTGGCCGACCATGCCAAGCGCGCGGTCACGGAATTTCCGCAGAGCCTGGGCACCTACTACGGCATCCCCTACGGCGAACGCGCGCGCACGGGCGTTCCTCTGGAAGAGGCGCCGCGCTGCTGGGTACCTGACGGATCGTATCCGGCGAATGACCTGAGCTGGTATGCGAACATTCCGGTGCCCACCAGCTACATGATCGCCAACTCCCGGGAGGACTTCTTCGGCGGGTATGACCACTCTGCGGACGCGGGCACGGTGCATGTAGCCGATCACCACATTGCTCCCGGAAAGAAGCAGTGGACCTGGGGAAACCATGAGTTCGGCTATGGCTGGGATCGCAGCCTGACGGATGCGGACGGACCGTATATCGAGTTGATGGCAGGGGCGTACACCGACAACCAGCCGGATTTTTCTTTTCTGGCGCCGGGCGAAACCAAGAGCTTCAACCAGTACTGGTATCCCATTCGGAAGATCGGTGTGCCAGACGCCGCGAACCTGCACGCTGCGCTGCGCGTAATGCGCGAAGGAGATACGGCACAGCTTCACCTGCTGGTGACGCATGCGCTTGAGGACGCGGCAATTCGGCTGAGCGCGGGAGCAGAGCACAGCGCCACGTGGCATGGCACTCTGATTCCGGAGGAACCGCTGCATACCAGCCTGCCGCTGCCAGCTTCCGCACAGAGATGGGTGCTCGAGATCGGGGCGGCAGGCGAGGTACTGCTGCGCTATGCGCCTGCCGAGATCACGCCCGCCTCCGCACCTGAGAGAGCTACGGAGCCGCCTGCGCCGGAACAGATCGCGTCCCTCGACGAGCTATATCTGACCGGGCTGCACCTGGAGCAGTACCGGCATGCCACCCACTCGCCGGAGCCGTACTGGCGCGAAGCCTTGCGGCGCGATCCCGGAGATAGCCGGGTAAACAACGCGCTTGGCCGCATGCATCTGCGCCGGGGCGAGTTCGCGCTGGCCGAGGCTTGCCTGCGCACCTCCATAGCACGGCTTACTATGCGCAATCCGAACCCGTACGACAGCGAGGCCTATTACAACCTGGGGCTGGTACTCGCGCTGCAGCAACGCGTGGAAGAGGCTTACGACGCCTTCTACAAGGCGACCTGGTCGGCCGCCTGGCGCGCACCCGGCTATCACCGGCTCGCGGAGATCGATATGCGGGATGGCCGCTTAACGGCGGCTCTCGATCACCTGGAGCGCTCACTGCGTTTCGAGGCCGAGAACCTGAACGCCCTCAATCTTCGCGTCGTGGTGCTGCGCCGGATGGGCCGCTCGCAAGAAGCCGAAGAAGCGCTCGCTGCAGTACGCGCGCTCGATCCGCTTGACATCTGGAGCCGTTTTCTGGCGAATGGCGCCCCTCCCGCGGACGCGGGACAGCGGTTGGATCTGGCCTACGATTGCATCCGAGCGGGCCTGTTCACGGACGCCGAATGCGTACTCGACTCCTCCACTGATGCGATGGGTCTATACACACGGGCAGCCGTGTACGCCATGTGCGGCCAGCAGGCGCAAGGCCGAGAGACTGCCAAGCGAGCTGCGGCTGCGAGTCCCGTCTATGTTTTCCCCAGCCGGCTGGAAGAGCAATTGATATTGGAAGGGGCGATCCTCAGGAACCCTGCCGACGCGCGTGCACCCTATTATCTCGGCAACCTGCTGTACGATCGCCGGCGTCACCGTGAGGCGATCGCACATTGGGAGCACGCCGCTGCACTGGAGCCAGACTTCCCCACCGTATGGCGCAATCTCGGCATCGCTTACTACAACGTGGTCGGCGATCCGGCGAGGGCGCGCGAAGCATTCCGGCGCGCTCTCGCCGCCGCGCCCGCAGACGCGCGTATCTTGTACGAGCAGGATCAGCTTCGCAACCGCACGGGCGAAGATCCGGCAGAACGATTGGCCACACTTGAGGCTCACGGTGCGCTGGTCGGCACTCGTGACGACCTTTCGCTCGAGCTCGCTGCCCTCTACAACCAGGTCGGCCGCCCGGCAAAGGCACTGGCGCTGCTGCTGTCCCGCAGCTTTCAACCGTGGGAAGGTGGCGAGGGTCTGGTGCTGGGCGAATATGTGCGCGCGCATCTGCTGCTCGGTCGAGCCGCACTGGGTGCCGGCCGGTCACGGAGCGCTATCTCTCATTTCGAGGCCGCCGGCCAGCCACCCCAGAGCTTGAATGAGGCGCGCCACCTGCTGATGAACAGCAGCAACATCGAATTCTGGCTAGGCGAAGCATGGTCTTCGGCAGGCGAACCGGAGCAGGCGGCGCAGCACTGGGAGCGAGCAGCGAGGCAGCGCGGGGACTTCCAGCAGATGCAGGTCCGCAGTGCCTCCGAAATGAGCTACTGGAGCGCATTGGCGCTGCGCCGGCTGGGCCGGGAAGAGGAAGCGGTCGCGCTGTTTCAGCGCATTCTCGCGTATGCGGCTGCGCTGGACGACGAGATACCGAAGATCGATTACTTCGCCACGTCCCTGCCAACGATGCTGCTCTTTGAGGAAGACCTGGGCAAGCGGCAACACATCACCGCAACGTTTCTGCGTGCGCAAGCGCTTCTGGGGCTGGGCCGGATGGCCGAGGCAGAGACGGCGCTTGAGCAAGTCCGCGCGCTGGATCGCGCGCACGCCGGTGCCAGCGAACTCATTGCAGAACAGGCTGGCCGCTGACGATGCAGAGCGTTCCCGCGCTGCGTGGCGCCGGTCAGGCGATCCCCCCTGCGCGCGCCACGGCGTACGTATGGGGAATCGCGCTCGTCGCCGCGCTGGGGGGCCTGCTGTTCGGCTACGACTGGGTGGTGATTGGCGGCGCGCGTCAGTTCTTTGAGCTGTATTTTCACCTCACCACCGCAGCCTCAGTGGGCTGGGCAGTTGCGCGCTGGTTGGCTGCTTTGCCGGATCGCTGGTCGCCGGCTCACTTGGCAACCGCTATGGCCGCAAGCCGATCTTGCTTACCTCTGCCATTCTGTTTGCCGCCTCATCCATCCTCACGGGCTGGGCATCGTCGTTCTCGGCTTTCATTGTGTGGCGCATCGCGGGCGGCGTGGCTATCGGTCTCAGCTCCAACATTTCACCGCTCTACATCGCCGAGGTCAGCCCGGCTGCGCACCGCGGGCGACTGGTCAGCCTCAACCAGTTCGCAATCGTCGCCGGTATCCTGCTGGCGCAAGTGGTCAACTGGCAGATCGCCGCTTCCGTGCCGGCGCACCTGTCACCCGATGCGCTGCTTGCCTCATGGAACGTGCAGCGCGGCTGGCGCTGGATGTTTACCGCGGTGGGAGTGCCGGCGGCTGTATTCCTTGCCGCCACCTTCGGCATACCCGAGAGCCCGCGCTGGCTGCTAGCCCGAGGCTGCGAGGAGCAGGCCGAGGCCGTACTCCGCCGGGTGAGTGGCAATGCCGCGTACGCCAGCGCCGAAGTTACAGCCATCAAAAGTGCGCTGCGCGACGATGGCGAGCGGACGGTAAGCTGGCGCAGCCTGCTCCATCCTGGCATTCGCCGAGTGCTGCTGGTCGGCATCGCACTCGCGGTGCTGCAGCAGTGGAGCGGCATCAATATCCTTTTCAACTACGCCGAGGAGGTGTTCCGCACAGCAGGCCTTGGCGCCAACCAGATCTTTCTGGACATAGTGCTCACCGGCGCCATCAACCTGCTGTTCACGGTGGTGGCTATGGCGCTGGTGGACCGGCTTGGCCGCCGTCCGCTGATGCTGGTCGGCTGTTTGGGCATCGGAGTATCGCACCTGCTCGCGGGGCTGGCCTACCGCACAGGTCTGCACGGCACGCCCGTACTGGTGCTCACGCTATGCGCCATCGCCTGCTACGCCATGACGCTTGGTCCGTTGACCTGGGTACTGATCTCGGAGATATTTCCCAACCGCCTGCGCTCGCTCGGTGTCTCTGCGGCAGTCTCCGCACTTTGGATCGCGTCCTTCGGGCTCACATACTCGTTTCCCTTCCTTAACCGCGCGCTCGGGAGCTCAGGCACCTTCGTTACTTACGGAGTCATCTGCCTGGCCGGCGGTATGTTTGTTCTCTTCTGCGTACCGGAAACGAAAGGCCGGACGCTCGAAGAGATCGAGGCGCAGACGCTGCAAGGCTAAGTGCCACAGCAGGACATTCACCACCCGCGGCGGCGACACACTGCCGTTCACGGAGTCGCTTCCCGCTCCAACGTAAAGAGAGCGGCCTGGAAGTCACCGCGCCGCGAGACCTCGAGGCCATGATGCATCCAGTAATCGCCGCTTGCGTGCGCGGGCGTGCCGGCGGCGAGCTTCCCGTCAACCGCGTGGATGCTGTACTCCGAATCCGTCTCCAACCCCCGTAGATAGAGTATTGGAAAACTCTCCCCCTCCTGACTGGAATGCAGGAAAGCGAACACGGCCGCCTGTATGCCGTCGCGCGCTACCGATTCGGTAGCCGAATATTCGCTGCCGCGCGGTGAAATAAGCCGGAAGAGTGCGCCGTCCTGCACAGTGGCGCGTAGCTGCTTATACTGCGCCACCATCGTCTTTGCAGTGGCAAACTCCTCCGGAGTCCACTTCCTGAGATCGGCACCCACGCCCAGACTGCCCTGCATGGAGGAGAGGAAGCGATATTCAAGTGAGGTGGAGCGGTGGTTCATCGAATTGGGCGAATCCGTGACCCAGGCCATCATCAGGCCGGGTGAGTAAGCATAGGTGAAGCCATCCTGAATGCGCAGCCGGTCGAAAGGATCCGTATTGTCTGAAGGCCACACTTCGTCGGTGTAGCGCAGAATGCCGAGATCGACACGGGCTCCGCCGCCGGAGCAGGATTCGATCTCGAGCTTGGGGTGCTTGGCGCGCAACTCCTCGAGAATCCCATACAGGTTGCGCACGTATTTGACGTACACCTCCTTCTGCTCCTCGAGGGGAGCGGCCGGCCAACCCGGCTCTGACCAGTTGCGGTTGTAGTCCCACTTGAGAAAAGCGATATCGTTTTCGGTAAGCAGCTTGTCCAGGAAGTTGTAGACATAGGCGCGCACGTCCGGTCGCGCTAGATTCAGCACGAGCTGGTGCCTGCCCTCGGTGCGCGGCCGCCCGGGGAAGTTGAGCACCCAATCCGGATGTGCGCGATAGAGCGCACTATCGGGGTTCACCATCTCCGGCTCTACCCATAGACCGAAATCCATACCCAGGGCGTGCACCTTGTCGATCAATGGCTTGAGTCCGTGCGGGAACTTCTGCGGGTTCACATACCAGTCACCCAGGCCAGCATGGTCATTCTTGCGCTCGCCGAACCAGCCGTCGTCCATCACAAAGCGTTCCACACCGATGCTCGCGGCCTTCTCCGCAAGCGCTTCCTGATCTGCCTCGTTGACATTGAATTCGGTCGCCTCCCAGGAGTTGTATAGCACTGGCCGGGCACGGCGATGAGGCGCTTGGGGAACGATCGAATCCAATTCAAAGCGATGGAGCAGGCGCGAGGCTCCGCCGATGCCTGCGTGCGAATAGCCCCCATAGAACTTCGGTGTTTCCAACGACTGCCCTGGCGCCAGTCGGTAGGAGAAGTCAAACGGGGTGAAGCCTCCCGTGACGCGTACTGCATTGGCCCAGTCCTGCTCGATGTTGATCTGCCAGGAGCCGCTCCATCCAAGCGCGCCGAACCAGACGTCGCTGACATCCTGGTCGGGCTGGCGACCGCGTTCGATCGCGAACCACGGGTTGACCTCATCGCCGGTGGAACCACGGCGGCTTTCGAGCACGACCTTGCCCGGATGCAAAGCCTGCTCCTGCAGATTCCACTCGCCGGCCCAGCGCCCGGTCAGATAGCGCAACTGGTAGTCATTGCTGCGCGGCAGACTCCAGGTTGCGGCAAAGGCCTCTTCGATGGTGAATGGCTGTTTGGTACGGTTCTCAATGCGAGCCGAGCGTGCAAGGATACCGGTTGCGGGATCCGCGTCGTAACGCACCTGCACTACCACGTCACGCTCGATGTCCTTGAGCGTGATCGTCAACTCGTTGCCTTGAATGCTATGCGAGATGTAGTGAAGGACCAGGTCGCGATTGCCGTCCGGAAAAGTCACCTTCAGGTCGGGCACGACGTATAGAGCGCCGCCCCAGCCCACGAATTCCTGCGGGGCGGAGGGAGAGAAGGAAGAGCTGCCTTCGCCGGTGTGCGGCGCGGCGAACGGGTCATCCGGCCGCAACCGGTTGCCCCAGTAGAGCGACTGCAGCTCGCTGTTTTCATTCACGCCGAGCACATAGGAGACATCCCCGGCATCGATGCGAAACGTATGCGCCGCCGCGTCATATGTGATGTGCGCGGAGTGAGCGGGAGGGTTTGCCTGAGCCAGAGAAGGAAGCGGTATGCTGAGCAGGGAGAGGCCGAGAATGGCGGAGATGAGCGAAGGTTTGTGCCAACGCCGGCGGGTGCGGACGTGGCAGCATGAATCAGTCATCGTGTTCCTCCGCAAGTCTGAATCGCTGCGCGGTTGGGCCAAGTCTGGCCAAGCAGACCACACATCCTCATATTCGGAGCGGCTCCTCAAGGTAGTGCCAAGCCTGCGATGGCGGAGACACTGTTATTTGCGCATGAAAATATCGGATTACGTGTACGTTAACGCGACATAACGCTACAGGAATCCTGCTTTGAATGTCAAAGCGTAGCAGCGCGCAAGCTGGGGCGAACCTGGGCCTCCGATTCTGCTGCCCCGAACGGTTTTGCTTGCATACTATGAGGGCATGAACAGCAGCGGGAATGCAGCCGGCATTCGCGAGATTGCGGATGCGCTCGGGACCTCCATCGGTACCGTGGATCGCGCACTCCATGATCGCAGCGGCGTGAGCCCGAAGACCAAGGCGCGCGTGCTGCGGATGGCGGAAAAGCTGGGCTACAAGCCGAATATCGCCGCCCGTTCGCTCAAGCTCAATCGCAAGTTCCGCGTCGCGGCCGTGCTCCCGCGCGAGATCGCTTGTTTCTTCGACCCGCTCCGCTCCGGCATCCGTGCCGCAGCCGAGGGCGCGCTCGGCCTGCAGGTCTCGCTGGACTTCTACGAGTATTCTCGTCTTGCTTCCGGCGATCTCGCGCTGCTGGAAAAGGTTGGAGCGAAGGAGTATGACGGGGTCCTGTTCACGCCGGGGCGCCCGCGGGAGCTGGACCCGCTGATCTGCCGGTTAGTGCGGCAGGGCACCGCAATGGTGTGCGTGGCAAGCGATGCGCCGGACAGCGAGCGCACCGCGGCGGTCACGGTGGATGCTTACACCAGCGGCGCGCTAGCCGCCGAACTCCTCTCGCACAAGCTGCACGCGCCCTCGCGCGTGGCCACGATTACGGGCGAGCTGGCCACCTTCGATCATGCGGAGAAGCTGCGCGGATTTGCCGCGAATCTCGCTATGCTGGCGCCGCATCTCACGTTGCTTCCGGTCATTGAGTCGCACGAGAGCCCAAGTGAGGCCTACCGGCAAACCGTCACGCTACTCAAGAAGGCGCGTCCCGACGCGTTGTACATCAGCACCGCGAACAGCCTGCCAGTCTTGCGGGCGCTCGAGGAGCAGAAACTGCTCGGTCGGGTGCAAGTCATCGCCACCGACCTTTTCCGCGAGCTGGCTTCGCTGCTGGAATCGGGCAAAGTGCTGGCGACGCTCTATCAGCGGCCCTACGCGCAAGGCAAAATGGCGTTTGAGACGCTGCTCCGCCATCTGCTTGAAAAGAACAAGCCGGGCACTGTGCATCGGCTTGCTCCGCATATCGTCTTACGCAGCAATCTATCACTCTTTTCCGGCCGGCTTTCCGACGTCGCTCCTCAACCCGCCGTTTCGACAGTGAGCGCATCGCGAAAGAACGTGCAGCGAAATGTCACGACCGTGCGGACTCCGAGCCGTGCTCGCCGCGGAGATGCTGGTGTGCGAGCTTAATTTTTCCTCTGCTGGGAGTGTAGAAGCCGTTTTCTGGATTGGCCCGCGCTCGCCATGCATGCGAAACCACGGCGAAAGATGAGCAGGAGCAGGAGGATCTGCGCCAGCTACTCCTTTGCACTCGCGATTCCCTGTCCGGCTTCGCGGCGATGGCGCCAACAGTGCTGAAGCGGCAGTCATAAACAGCGTTCGCGAACGAGCTGGCTAAATCTGGAATTAAGTTTGAACGGAGACGCGTGACCCTATGATCGTCCGCTCGCACACGAAACGCTGGCCCGGTATCTTTCGCCTCCTCGGCTTGGCCGTTCTGTTCATCCCGGTCGCAGCGTTCCATGTTCTTCCTGCGAGCGCGGAGGCGAAGCAGGCATGGCAGGTGGACTCGCCCGACGACCAGGTGCATGTTGAGATCCAACTCCAGCCGCTCAGCTACTCGGTAAGCTACCGCCATCAACCGGTGCTCACGAGCTCCGCACTCGGACTGGACTTCAAGAATCAGACGCGCTCACGTTCCTCGGGAAAGGTAGCTACGCTGCGCACATATTTGCCGACCCGAAGGACGAGCACGCCAGTTACGAGGCGCTGATGGAGACAAAGCAAACCGTTACCGCAAAGGACTCGCTCGAGCTTTCAATGCGGATCGCGGGTGGCGCGGCTGTGTACTTCGAACCCGCCGATGGGCCGCTCAGCGCGCCGGAGTCGAGCCGCAGTAGACCCAGATGATCGAGGGTGGCTGACGCTGATACGAGTGGCCTCCCCCGTCCATTTTCTCCGCTCGCGAAACGCCACTGGTCTACTGTGGTGTCACCCTGTACAGCACGCTGCTGTGCGGCTTCAGTTGCAGGTCCACATCCTGCCTGGTGCCCAGGTCTTTTTTCGCCCACAGGTCGCGCACCGCTGCTCGCGGAGTCTGGACACCTAACTGCGCCCAGCTTAGCGTCACATGACTTGGCTGATCGCCAATGTTGAAGATCGCGACATATTTTGCGGAGCTTCCCGGTCTGGACGCCAGTCACGAGATAGTGCTTCCGGTGCGATAGACCTGATGGCCGCCGGTGCTGGCTTGATTGACCGCCAGCACTTCGGGGTTGGAGATGAGCGCCAGAGTCATATCGTCATTGCTGGGCAGATCGCCTCCAAACATCAGTGGCGAGCGGAAGATGGACCAGAGCGTCATCATGGTCTGCTGCTCGTCGGGCGTAAACGCGGTGGTGCGGGGATTGCCCACCTCGGCGCGAAGACCGATCTTTCCCAAGGGCAGCATGTCGGCATCCGGCCACCCGCCGGGGTGCACGTAGGACTCCCAGGCGTGGGTCAGATCAAACTGTTTGCGAAGCTTCGGCCAGCTATCCCAGAAGTCGCCGGAGATGCGCCATAGTTGCGCGTTCGCCCTGAGTGCAGCGTACTCGGCGATGGGCGCGGGGCCTGGAGACAGGCTAAGAACGATAGGACGACCCGTCTTACGTAACGCCAGGCTGAGTGCGTGAATCTCCGCGCCGTGAAAGGGCTGGCTCATATCGTCAGCCTTGATGTAGTCCAGCTTCCAGGAGGCATAGAGACGAGCGATGGAATCGTAATACGCCTGCGCACCCGGCTTGGTCATATCCACGCCATAGGTATCCTCCATGCCTTTCCAGTGGCAGATGTCCTGCTTGTCGGCGATATCTGCCGCATGAAAATGGGTGCCTTCGATGGGCAGATTTTCCTCGACTGCTTTGCGCGGAATACCCCGCATGATGTGCATGCCCATCTTCAGGCCTTTGCCGTGAATGTAGTCGGCAAGAGCGCTGAAGCCCTTGCCGTCTGCGGATGAGGGAAACCGGTTGGGCGCCGGGATAAACCGGCCGTACCGATCCATCGCAACCGTACCGCCGGGGATGTAGCCGTGCGTCTTCGGATTTGTGGCATACCACTCGATGTCCACGACGATGTACTGCCATCCGTACCTGGCGAGCTTCGCGGCCATGTAATCGGCATTGCTCTTCACCTCATCTTCACGCACCGTCGTACCGTACGCATCCCAACTGTTCCAGCCCATTGGAGGCGTGGGTGCCAGGACGGCGGATTCAGCATGAACAAGGGAAGGCATCCTAGCTGCCGCAGACACAGTCACGAATAGACCGAGGACGAATAGCCGGCGAGAAATCATGGCCACAACATCTCCTTTTGCATCGAATAGGGAACTCCGCCGATCGAAGTACCTGGATATCATTTCGACTACCGCCGGGGGCGGCAACGGGCCGAGAGATCCGGAGAACTTTGCGCTCAGCTGCTGTCCTTCCGACAACGACGTGAGGCACCGCTTTGCGGGATCGTATATCTATCAGGTTCCAAGGTTTACCAGCCTGCATGGGATCACCAGCGGCATCCCGAACGACTGGCAGAATCAGGCCATTGTAATCATGCAAACCGGATCGCCCTACTCCATCAATAACAGCTCGGATGACGGCAGCCACCGGCGTCGGGGGAGAGACGGCAGATCTGGTAAGTGGAGTAAGTACTTCGCCGCAGCATCGTTCCCGGTTCGAGTATTTCAACACGAAGGCTCTCCCAGAATGCGGCGGTGGGCACCTATGGCAACATGGTGTGGCGGGGTATCTGCGAGAACCAGATGAAGGGCTACCAGGCTGCTGCCGCGGATTTTCGCGCGGCGCTCCGCATCTATCCGCATGCGCAACCTGCGCACTACAACCTGGCGCTCAGCCTGCTGCGGCTGGGGGATGTGGCTTCCGGCATGTTCTGCCAGCAATCCGAGCTGAAAGAAAGACTGAGCATCCCGAGGATTGGCCCAGTGGGGCGATCAGCTCGCGCTACTGAAGCAGCAGCACAACCCGGCAGCGGAGGGAGGCATGGGGCCCGCGGCCGGCGCGCGGATGATCAACGAAGTGCGTAGCGGCGGAAGCTATCTGTCGCAAAACGACCTGCGTCTGCGCTTCGGATTGGACCCATCGCATATGGCGGCCGCATCGTCACCACCACTCCGTTCGCGGCCACGCCACGCCGCCTGCAGGGGCTGCACTAGATGGTGAGAGATGTGAAGAACGGCGATCTGAGTTCAGTGCCCTCGCGGGCTGATGTATACAGGGTCTGAGATGACACGCAAGCCGCGAACCAAGTCCGCCCGCACACCGGCCCGCATGGATATTCGGGATGTGGCGGCACGCGCAAAGGTTTCCATCTCGACCGTCTCGCGCGCCATGAATGGCGTCTCCTCTGTTAATCCCAAGATGGCGGCGGCGGTGTGGCGGGCGGCCGAAGAGCTGGGGTACACACCGAATACGCTGGCGCGGGCGCTGGTCTCGGGCCGCAGCCGCATCCTGGGATTGATCGTCTCGGAGATCACCAACCCCTTCTTCCCGGAGCTGATCCAGCGCTTCGAGGAGGCGGCCGTCGCCAGCGGCTACGACGTGCTCATAGCCTCCACCAATCACGAGGCGCAGCGCACTGCGCAATGCATCCGGCGCATGATCTCGCGCAACGTAGACGGAGTGGCGGTAATGACCTTCGGTTTGGAGGGCATGCATGTGCGCGAGCTCTCCATGCGCAATGTTCCCATGGTCTTCATCGACGAAGGCCCGGCACTGCCGAACGTCGAGACCCTGCACGTCGATTATCGCCGGGGCATACGCCAGGGCGTGCAGCATCTGGCGGCGCTGGGCCACCGCCGCATCGCCTTCGTGAGCGGTCCGCTGCACGCCACCTCGGCGCGCGCGCGGCAGGAGGCCTTCTGCCTGGCGCTGGGCGAGATTGGATTGGCGACGCCGCTGGGATTCCTGGCGGAGGGCGGCCACACCCTTGAGGGTGGACAGGCAGCAATGAGCGAACTGCTCGATCTACCCAATCCGCCCACGGCGGTGATCTGCTCGAACGATCTCTCGGCCATCGGGGTGTTGCACGGCGTGGCGGAGCGCCGGCTGAGGGTTCCGGACGATCTATCGGTGATCGGCTTCGATGATGTGCATATAGCGCAGTTCACGCTGCCGCCGCTGACTACAATTCGCATGGCCTGTATCGATATCGCCCAGGGCGCGGTGTCCGCGCTGCGCCACAAACTCGAGCCCGCAACGCAGCCGCCCGCTGCCGTCGCACCCATCACGACCAACCTGGTGGTACGGCGGACCACCAGCTATCCGCGGGGCGCCATGGACGATCTCATCGCCAGTCCAAGCTAGCGAGGTCCGCTTGGACTGCTGGAAGAATGAGCCGGATGGGAAGGTGAATGCTCTGCCCGCTATTCGTCTCTGCCCTAATGTCGTCTCTGCCCTAATGCCTAATGAAGGAGCAGATGCGGGCAAATCCTAATGACGATCGGAGTGCTTGACTTTGCAGGTTTGGCTGCATTGCGGGAAGCACCACCAAGCGCAGTGCTTACCCCTGCGATCATCAATACCAGGGCGTATCATTTCTGAAAGGCAGGATTTGTTCGGAGGTGCATGCTGTGTCGGACAACGAGAAACAGGGATTTTCGCGGAGAGGCTTCCTCAAGGGCGCAGGCCTGACTGCGGCCGGAACACTCTTCGAATCGGCGCAGGCATTGGCTCGCCAGAGCGCTGAAGCCTTGCATGAGCCGGCAACGATCGGCCCGGGCGCGGTTCCCGTTAGGCTGCGCATCAACGGACAGCCCCACTCCATCCCGGTGGAGCCGCGCGATACCCTGGCCGTAGCGCTGCGTGACAAAGTCGGACTTACCGGCACCAAAATCGTTTGCGATCGCGGCTCCTGCTCGGCATGTACCATCTGGCTCGACAAGACGCCGGCGCTGGCATGCATGACACTCGCGGTGGATGTTGGCGACCGCGAAGTGACTACCATCGAGGGCCTCTCCGACGGCGATCACCTTCATCCGGTGCAGGTAGCCTTCGTTAAGCACGACGCGATGCAGTGCGGCTTCTGTACGCCCGGCATGGTCATGAGCTGTGCGGCGCTGCTCGCACGAAATCCGAATCCCACGCTTGGGGATGTGAAGCACGCCACCAGCGGCAATCTGTGCCGCTGCGGCACTTATCCCAAGGTGTTCGCTGCCACGCTTGACGCGGCCAAGAGCGGCGGTTCTGTGGCCGCTCTCATCATGCCGGCCGGCGCGAGGGAGGTTTAGATGGCGCACGAGGTGCTCGAACAGCAGGAGACCGGTCCAAACAAGACGCAGCAGCAAAAGTCCGCCTCGCAAGGCGTGAAGGGAGAGGCCAAACCCACCCGTACCGCCGAAAAGCAGGATAAGGCCGCGCCGCCTGCCGCCGCCACTGCGGCGAAGACCCGTACTGCAAGCTTTCTCTATGGCATTCCGCAGCTTGGACTCACACAGGTGGAGCGGCAGGTGCCCGCGGAGGAGCCACCCGCGTTGCCGGCCAACGCTGACCTGAAGTACGTGGGCCGCCCTACCGAGCGCTACGACGGCCCGGCCAAAGCTTCAGGCCGGGCGAAGTACACCGCAGACATTCACCTGCCGGGCATGCTCTATGCGCGCATGGTCACCGCTTCCATCCCGCATGGACGCATTGTTTCAATCGACACCAGCGCCGCCGAGAAGCATCCCGGTGTCCGCGCGGTCTATGTCATCAAGCATGTGCTCGACGTCGCGGAATTGCGCAATCCCGCGCAGGAGATCCCGTCGCGCTATCCCATCGTCCGGTATGCTGGGCAGCCGGTCGCGGGAGTTGCCGCGGTTACGCAGGATATTGCGGATGACGCCGCAGCTCTCGTCAAGATTCAATACGCTCCGATGGCTTTTGTCGTCGAGCGCACCGCGGCTCGAGCCGCGGATGCTCCGCTGGTCTACCCCGGGCCGGCCGATGAGGCCGGAAGCGCTGGCGGCGGTGGTGGCCCACGCAACGTGCCGCAGAAGGGCAACGTGCATGGCCCGCAGCGGAAGCAGGTCGGCAATCCAGAGCAGGGCTTCAAGGATGCCGACGTGGTGGTTGAGGGCGAGTACTTCACCCAGGTGCAGACGCACTCCGCGCTTGAGACCCACGGAGTTGTCGCCGATTGGAAGCCCGATGAGCTCACCGTCTACGCTTCCACTCAAGGCACATCGAGCGTCCGCAACGAGCTCGCCGACATATTCAAGCTGCCCAAGAGCAAGGTCCGCGTCATTACGGAGAATATGGGCGGGGGGTTTGGCGCAAAGTTCGGCGCGGGCAACGAGGGTGTAGTGGCTGTGAACCTCTCTCGCAAGGCGAGCGCTCCGGTGCGCCTGATGCTCGACCGCCGTCAGGAGCACATCGTCTCCAACCGGCCAGACTCTCATCAGAAGCTGCGTATTGGCGCGAAGCGGGACGGCACACTCACGGCCATCGAGCTCACCAGCTACGGCACCGCCGGCGTGGGCACGGGCGCAGGCACAGCCGGCCCGGCGACGAACATGTACAAGTGCCCCAACCTGCTGACGGAAGAGTACGACGTCTTCATCAACGCAGGCCCCGGTGCGGCTTTCCGCGCTCCCGGCCATCCGCAGGGATGCTTCGCGCTCGAGCAGGCGATCGATGAGCTCGCGGTCAAGCTCGACATGGACCCGCTGGCGTTGCGCGAGAAGATCGACGAGAGCCCGGCGCGCAAAGTCGAACGGCAGATCATCCTCGAACGGACCGCGTGGCGCAAGCGCCGGCCCGCCGCCGCGGACACTGGACCGGTGAAGCGGGGCATGGGCGTAGCGCAATCCGTCTGGTACCGGTTTGTCAATTTGAACTCCTCCTGCGAAGTGCGGGTCTCGCGCGACGGATCAGTCGAGCTGCTGTCAGCCGTGCAGGATCTGGGCGGCGGCACCAAGACGATCCTTGCTCAGGTGGTTGCCGAGGAGTTCGGTATCCCTCCCCAGAGCGTCGGCATCCGCATCGGCGATACGCGGTATCCCATTGGCCCGGATTCGGGAGGCAGCGTTACGGCGGGATCGATAACACCTGCGGTGCGCAACGCAGCCTACCAGGCCAAGCAACAACTGCTCGCGGCCGCCGCTCCCTCGCTGGGCGCGGCTCCCGGCGAACTCGCCCTGCAGGACGGCCGCGTCGTGGTCAGGTCCGATAGCTCGCGCTCGCTTAGCCTGCGCCAGGCGGCCAGCAAATTGGCCACCGATGAGATCGCGGTCCGTTTCACCCGCGTTCCCGACTACACCAAGGAAAAACTCACCTACGGCGGCGTCGATTTTGTCGAGCTGGCGGTCGATACGGAGACCGGCCGCGTGCACGTCGAACGCGTCTTCGGCGCGCATGACTGCGGCCGCCCGATCAATCCTACCGGGGTCATCAGCCAGATCAACGGTGGCATCCTGCAGGGCATCTCCTACGCGCTCTTCGAGCAGCGCATCATGGACGCACACAAGGGCTACATGCTCAACACCAATCTGGAGAATTACAAGATCCTCGGTTCGCGCGAGGTGCCGGAGATCGAGATCGCGCTGATCGAGAACTACATCGCGCAGAGCTCAACCGATGCCGCCGGTATCGGCGAGTCCGCGGGCATCATTACGCTGGCCGCCGCTATTGGCAACGCCTTCTACAACGCCACCGGCGTCCGCATGCGCAGGATTCCGATGACGCCGGCCAATGTTCTGGCCGCGCTCGGGAAGACTGGCGGGGAGCTCAACGCATGAACCAGTTTACGTTCGTCAACTGCACTACCGTGAACGAGGCGCTCGGCCAGCTTGACGACGGCGCGGTCGTGAAGGCCGGCGGCATCGACCTGCTGGATCTGATGAAGGAAGGCATCGTATCTCCGCCCAAGCTCGTCAACATCCGCGATATCGGGGAGCTGCGCGGCATCGAGGTCACCGAGAAGGGGTTGCGCTTGCGTCCGCTTGCGACACTGACGGAGATCGCGGCGCACCCCGTGATCCAGCGCGACTACTCGGCCCTGGCCGATGCCGCGGGGCATGCCGCTACCCCGCAGATTCGAAACATGGCGACGCTCGGCGGAAACCTGATGCAACGCCCCCGCTGCTGGTATTTTCGCTCGGCGGACTTCGATTGCCGGAAGAAGGGCAACTCCGACACCTGCCACGCGATCGAGGGCGAGAACCAGTACCACGCCATCGTGAACAATCAGACCTGCGCAAGCGTGCATCCCTCATCTACCGCCGTCCCCCTGCTGGCGATGAACGCCGAAGTGGAGCTCACGTCGAAACAGGGGCGGCGGACGGTTCCGATGTCCGAGTTCTACGTACGGCCGGAGAAGAGTCTTGTCAATGAGACAGCGGTCCAGCCGGGTGAATTGATCACGGCTGTCTTTGTGCCTGCTCCTGCTCGGGGAACGCGCTCCGCCTATCAGAAGTATGGTGAGAAGGAGAGCTTCGACTGGCCGATCGCGGACGCAGGGATCCTCCTCGTGATGGATGGGAACAAATGTCTTAAAGCGGCGATCGTGCTCGGCGTAGCGGCGCCCACACCCATCCGTGCACAGGCGGCAGAGGCGATTCTGAACGGTAAGGCGATCGATGAAGCCACGGCGCGGGCTGCTGGGAAAGCTGCTGTCCTGGGCGCCACGCCGCTCTCCAAGAATGGGTACAAGACGCAGCTCTTTGAGACGGCTGTGTACCGCACGATCCTGCTGGCCGCCGGTCAGATGGACCGCGATCCCAGCGCAATAGGGTAGGTGAAGTCATGAGCGAGCAGACCAACATTCCGGCTATCGGCGCCAAATGCGGTTGCCTGCGCAGCAAATCGTCATACGGCGCCTTCGGCGAGTTTCACGAGGATCTGGAAGAGATTCTCGGTGCGACCACAACCTACTGGTGTCTGAAAACGATGGGCAAGGCCGGCCCGGATGAACACTATGTCCATGGATCGCTGTGCCGTGAAGGCCGCCGCTGCTGGGAAGATCCGGAGAACGCCTGAAGCAGCGCGCGACGGTTCTCCGGCCAAGCAGAGGCTCTTTTTTCAAGACTTCATCGGCAGCTCTCGATCAATTCACAGTGATGGAAACAGACGCCCCCACCGCGTTGTAGTTTTTGGTGCTTGAAGGCGTGAAGGTCGTATTGAGCGTGTGCGTACCGGTGCTCAGGATTGTTCCCACCGGTGGCGAGTAGACGAACCTGCCCGGGACATTCGCTTTTGCGTTGAGCTGCGCACTACTCAACCGCGTGCCGTGGGTAATGGCGGCGGGGTTGGCCCAGGTGATCTGGGGCGTGGCCGGGGTGACCGCGATCGTGACGCTGCTCGTCACCCTGGCGTAATCCGTGCCATCGCTCGGGACAAATCTGACCACGAGCGTATGTGTGCCCCCGGCCAACAGCGTTCCGGCAACCGGCGAATACGTGAAGCTGCCTGGGAGTGGAGAGCTGGCGTTCAGTTGCACAGCGCTCAACGGCGTTCCGTAAACGATCGAAGCCGGACTCGGCCAGACGATCGTCGGGTTCGCCTTGGTCACGGTGAGCGAGACGGTTGCCTTGACCGTGTTGTATTGGCTGGGGTTGGCCGGCGTGAACGTCGCCGTCAGCACATGCTTTCCGCCTCCAAGAACAGTGCCGGCCGCCGGTGTATAGACAAAGCTGCCTGCGGCTGAGGTGGTTGCATCGAGCTGTGCGCTGCTGAGGGCGGTGCCGTAGGAGATGGCGGCGGGCACGCTCCAAGTGATCGTCGGGGTCGTCTTGTTCACCACCTCGACTACCGCGTTGCTGGTCGCCCCGGTGAAGTTCGTGTCTCCGCCATAGACGGCCGTAAGACTATTCGATCCTCCGGGCAGAGCGCCAGTCGTGAATGTCGCCACACCATTCTGCAGCATTGCCGAGCCCAGTGCGGTCGCTCCGTCCATGAACGTAACGGCGCCGCCCGGTACACCACTCACCTGCGGCGTGGCCGTTGCCGTCAATGTAGCGGTGTTACCCGCGAGCGTCGCGGTGAGCGCGATGCTGCTCGAAGCCTGCGCAACTGTCAATGATCCATTGACGAAGGTGAAGCTGTAGTTCGCTGCGCTTAGTGTCCCCTGAGCCACGGTGATGGGATAGGATCCGGGCGCGGAGGTCGCGGCGGCTGTAGTTGACTCCGCGGGCACGCCGGTCACGACAGAGCCACTATCTCCGTTCACGAAACCCGCAACTATATAAGTGAGCGCAGGGTTGGCCGCACCGTAGGCACGGCTTGCATCGGCTGCCGTGACCGTAAGCGACGCCTGACTGACGGTCAGGGTTGCGCCGCTGGTTCCCGCAGCATAGCTCCCTTGCGCCGCATACGAGGCGCTGAGTTGGTGCGTGCCTGGCGCAAGCGCAGAGACGGTAAAGGTCGCGGTTCCGCTGGAGAGTGGCGCACTCAGCGCCGTGCCTCCATCCACCGTAAGGCTCACGTTCCCAGTCGGCACGCCGGAGTTGGCTGCTACCGTGACGCTGATCGTTGCGGAAGCTCCGTAGGTGATGGTGGGGGCATGAATGGTCAATGTCGTTCCCACGACGTCGCTTTGCGTGCTCTGAACGAGCGCCGCGCTGTACGCCGGCACGTAGACAGTTGCAGCGCCTCCGGTGATCGCAGCGGTGTACGGTGCGCCCATCGCAGGCGGCGCGGCTTCCTGCACCGGCGCCCCTTGAATCAGCACGTCGGCCTGAGCTTGATCTGTAAGGCTGCCGGTGGAGTTCGCCATCGTGATGATGTTGGCCGACTGAACGTCACGCGGAAGCGAAAGAGAGATATCCAGGTTAGTGTTGGAACGATTGACGATTACGGTAGAGAATGTGCCGTTCGCATGGGCGACGGTATATGCCGTCGCGCTAACGCCGGCCGCGCTGATGGCAGTTGAGACAAGATTTGCAGCTCGATTCTGCGTAGCGAGCGAAAATAGATACAGACCGGCATAACGTGCTGTTGGATAGAAGGCCGTGCCCGCGCTGTCCTGGATCACCGAATAGGGATTGTTATTGATCTTGCCCAGGCCGCCGGAGATGAAGTTGATGTTATACGCACCCGCGTACGCGGCCTGGAAAGCGAAGTCTAATGAATAGAGCGCCGCCCCGTAGGTATCGGACACGCCATCCTTCCCTCCGCTATATACATCCGAAGTCTCGTTGATGACCCAGGGCTGCGGGTAGGTCGCTTGCACGGACTGAATGCCCCTCGCCTCGGAGTTGAAGTCGCTGTCACAGGTTGCGGAGCAGCCGAGTATCTCCGTCATGGTGGCGGTAGATGGGCCGTCCAGATAAAAGTGCGCAGAGTCCCAATA
>JBPCNO010000063.1:0-46623 GCA_051001135.1 Acidobacteriaceae bacterium | reverse complement strand
GGGTTTACGCGAAGGCGTTGCTGTAAATTTCTCGATCCATTAGGGTTACGAGTAAATTCCTGCAAACAAAAGGGTTAACTGGCCGACTGAGATTTGAAGGTGCAGGTGCGCGAAGATAGCTCTATTTCCATTGTATCGGGGCCAAGGTAAAGATACGCCAGGCAGGATGTGACCATGGTAACGGGGCTGGAGGGATGTCACTTGCGTCGGGCGAAATGAGGCGTGGATCCTTCGACTTCGCACTTCGTGCTCCGCTCAGGATGACGGGCCGGGATGGTTCGTGCTGCGTTCAGGATGACGGGTCGGGATGGCTCGTGCTGCGTTCAGGATGACGGGTCGGGACGGTTCGTGCTGCGCACGATACTGGGCGGCCCAGTAGTCTAGCTCCAGCGGTGCGCGGGCTCGGACCAGCCGAAGGCTCCGGGGATGACGCGAATCACGGCGTCCGTGTCCCGGTTGTAGTAGACGGAGACGATGTCGAAGCGGATCATGCGCGGCTGCTCGCGCAAGGTCTGCAGGTAGAGACGGGCCATGCGGCGAATCATCCTGCGCTTGTCGGCGTCGACGGCGGACTCGGCCGTGGCGATCTCATGACTGCCGCGCGCTTTCACCTCCACAAAGCAGAGCGTCTCACCCTCCCAGGTGACCAGGTCCAGGTCGCCGGGCTGCTTGGGCGAACGCCAGCGCCGCGCTACCACCAGCCGTCCTTGCTTGCGCAGGTGGAAATAGGCTGCCTCTTCGCCGCGGTCGCCCAGCGCCAGATGTGCGGGCACATCGCCGGGCTCCAGACCGGCGCGCCCCACCAGGCGGTCGATTGCCGGTAGAAACCGTTCGACCATCCGGATGCGTTGCTGCGCCAAATACGTCATGCCCGCATTGTTGCGCGTTCCTCCGCCGTCTCCAATGTCACGGAGGTTGCAGTTGGCAGTGCCGCGCGTACCTGGAGGGCAAAGGCGAATGCCTGGAGAAGCAGAGCCGTGGCGGCCAACATGAGTGAGATCGCACCATGGGGAGACGTTACCTGCGGCACCAGCGGTCCTCGGGATTGCATGGTTTCGCGAGGATCCCGCTGCTATGCTCCTCCGCATGCAAGGCTATAGTGTCGCCTCGGCTACCGCGATCTTCTGCCTGCTCGCCTCGATGGGGCCGCTTGGCCCGGGGGCGATCGTGCTGCTGGGAGCGTTGTTTGCGGCAGCGGCATGGCTCTTCGTGTGGAGTCAGTCTAAACTGCAGGAAGAGCGTCATGAGGGATCGTGAATCGCTCGGGCATGCTATGGCAGCACGGACGTACTGGATCTGGTTTGCGGGCGCCGCGGCCTGGTGGATCGACGCCGCCATCGCGGTGCACTATGGCAACCGCGGTCATGCGCTGCTGGCGTTATTGATTTCCGCGCTTTTCTTCGTGGCCGGCATGGTCTGGGTCAAAACGCCGCGCAAGCGGTAGCGCCGCCGTTGCGGGCCGCCCGTGCCCGCGAAGGGCTACGTCTTGGAGATGATCTCGTCTTCGTGGGACTCCTCGCTCAGCGGCTGTCCATTGGTAGCCCAGATCACGCAGGCTGCGAACACCACGATCAATGCCCCGATCTCAAGAAATGTTGCGGTCATAGGTGTCTCCTTCCTCCCTCCATCACTGTAGATCATTTCTCCTGTTGCTGGGCACGGGGTTCATATAGACTTCGTCGAGTCGGGTCAGGTACGCGACCCATGCGTGCCGCGGGAGAGGAAGGCTGCGTCCATCTTGGCCGCCCACGGGAAATTGGGAGAAGCCGGAATACCGCTGAACCCATTGGCAAATCTCCGACATCAAAATCCGGTCACTTCGATCGGCAGAGGTCGCTCAATGACCAAAGGAAAAGCTCGGCTTCTCTGGGTAGGGATGCTCGCGTTCTCGTCTTCCCTTGTGCAGGCACAGAGCCCTCAAGAGATTATCCAGCAGGTGGTCAACACCGAACGTACGGCAAACCGGAACGACCACTCCCAATGGATGTATCTGGACGAAGCCAGCAAGCCGAAAGAGCACGTCCTGCAGTGGGTCGCCGGTACGCAGCAAGGCGACGTCCGTCGTGTCCTCAAGAAGAACGATCAAAAGCTCACCGAGTCCCAGCAGCGTGAATTGATCCAAAAGTTCCTGCGTGACACGAAGGCCCAGAACAAACAAATCGCAGAGAATAATCACGACAGCCAACAGGTCGATGACCTTCTCAAGCTTCTGCCCGCCGCCTTCCTCTGGACGCAAACCGGGGCAACTTCCACCACCACCACTCTGCACTTTGACCCAGCTCCGAATTTTCATCCGCCGACGCGGGAAGCACGCGTGTTCAGCAGCATGACCGGCGACCTCATCGCAGACAATAATCAACACCGCATTCACAGCATGAGCGGTCACCTCATGCGCGACGTAACCTTCGGTGGGGGACTGCTTGGCAAACTGAAGGAGGGCAGCTCCTTTTCCCTCGCGCAAGCGCAGGTCGGGCAGTCTCTCTGGCAACTGACGGCGATCGACGTCCACCTTCAAGGCAACGCACTTCTCTTCAAAAGCATTTCACTCCAGCAGGCCGAAGAACGCTCCAGGTTTGAGCCAGAGCCTGCATCCATCACCCTCGAGCGGGCTGCCGACGCAATCATGAGCCGGCCCGAGGTAGTTCTGCTGCAGGACAAAGTCGCGTACAAAGAGAATTGACGTACCGGGCGATTTTTTCCCGTTACCGGTGATCCACCGGAAGACAGGCTCTGTGCGTTCCTTTACAGCCCCGATCAAATTACTCTCGCTCTCCTTGACAGCTTAGGAAAGATCGGCCTACTCTCCTAATCATCTCAGGAGGGACCGTGACTGCCCAGGCCCAGCTTCTTCCCGGCACACTCGATTTACTTATTCTCCGGGCCGTCTCTCTCGGCCCCCTGCATGGGTACGGCGTTCTTCTGCGCATTGAGCAAATTTCCGGGGGCGCGCTGCTCATCGAACAGGGGGCGCTCTATCCGGGCCTGTTTCGCCTGCTGCGTCAAGGACTGCTTAGGGCAAACTGGGGCACCTCCGAGAACAACCGGCGCGCAAAATTCTATGAGTTGACCGCGGCAGGCCGCAAACGCTTGCTGGAGGAAACAGCCAGTTGGAATCGCCTCGCCGGCGCCATCGCCAGCGCCCTTGCCGCGCAGCCGGAGGAGATATGAGACTCTTCGCCCATCTTCGTTCCTTAGTTTCCAGTTTCTTTCGACGTTCTCAGGTTTACGGCGAAGTGGAGGATGAGCTTCGCTCGCATATCCAGCACCGCGCGGATGATCTGGAGCGGTCCGGTCTGCCTCGCTCGGAGGCCGAGCGCCGCGCGCGCGTTGAGTTCGGGGGCTATGAGCGGTTCAAGGAGGAATGCCGCGAAGCCCTGGGCGGCGCTTTTTTCGAGACTCTTGTACAGGATGTGCGCCTCAGCCTGCGGGTGTTGCGCAAGTCTCCCGGCTTTACCGTCGCCGCTGTTTTGACGCTGGCACTGGCCATTGGGGCAAACGCGCTGGTCTTTGGTGTATTGAATGCGCTGATCCTGCGGCCGTTGAATGTGCCCCAGGCGCAGAGCCTCTACGCAATCTGGCGCCCGGCCGCCGGTTCCGCGTACGAGTCGTATCCCGACTATCTGGATCTGCGCGATCGCAACCGCAGCTTCGATGGATTGGCGGCTTTCAGCGCCGCTCAGGCCGGCCTGGACACGGGCAAAAATCCATCCCGCGTCTGGGTCTATGAAACCAGCGGAAACTACTTCGACGCATTAGGCCTTCAGCCGTATCTTGGGCATTTCTTCCACGGCTCCGATGAGCATGGCCCGAACAGCGCTCCGTATATCGTGCTCACCTACGCGTTTTGGCATAGCCATTTTCAGGACGATCGTGCCGTGGTGGGCCGTGTCGTTCAGCTAAACAAACATCCTTTTACCATCCTCGGGGTAGCGCCGCGAGAGTTCCACGGCACCCTCCTATTTTTCAATCCCGATTTTTTTGTGCCAATTGTGAATCAGGAGCAGGTGCAGGAGGGCAATGACCTGAACGCGCGTGGCAACCGCTGGATTTTTATGGTGATGGGACACCTGAAGGCAGGGGTTGCTCCGGCACAGGCGGCTGCCGATCTCAACTCGATTGGCGCGTATCTGGAAAAGACCTATCCCAAAGACGACGGCAAAATGGGCTTTACCCTCGCGCGTCCCAGTCTTTACGGCGATTATCTTGGACGTCCGGTACGGGCATTCATGACGGGATTGATGCTGCTGGCGGGATTGATTCTGCTGGCCGCGTGCGCCAACCTGGGCAGCCTGTTTGCCGCGCGCGCGGCCGACCGTTCCCGTGAAGTTGCTCTGCGGCTCGCGCTCGGAGCAAGCCGCAAACGCATTCTGCGGGGACTATTTACCGAAGCCCTGCTGATTTCACTCGCCGGCGGAGCCGTAGGACTATTGGGCAGCGTCGTGCTCTTGCGTGGGTTGAGCGTGTGGCAGCCATTTCCCAGATTGCCCATCCAACTGTCTGTGAATCCGGACGCACATGTGTATGGAGTAGCGTTGCTGTTGACGCTAGCCAGCGGATTCCTCTTTGGCGCGGTTCCGGTACGGCAGGTACTGCGCGCCAATCCGTATGAGGTTCTCAAGTCGGGATCGACCGGCCCCATAGGCGGCAGGCTCAGGCGGCGGATGACTGCACGAGACCTCTTGCTTGTCGCGCAAATTGCGATCTGCGCGGTGCTGGTCACGTCTTCGATGGTTGCGGTGCGTGGATTGGCTCGCTCACTGCATAACAACTTCGGTTTCGAGTTGCAAAACAGAATAGTGGCAGACACCGACCTTAGTATGGCCGGTTACCACGGCGATCAGATGCCCGTAATGCAAAAACGCATGATCGGCGCTTTGGAGACAATTCGTGGTGTAGAGTCTGTGGGATTGGCCGATCAGATGCCATTAGGGGATGGCATCTCCGACTCGATGGTATTCACCGACAATACGTCAGATCTGAGGCCATCGAACGCCGCGGCGAACCCCTTTGTGTTCAAGACTTCCCCTGGATACTTCGACGCGGCGGGCACAGCGTTGCTGTCCGGAAGAACTTTCACATGGCATGACGATAAAAACTCGCCACGCGTAGCGGTAGTGAATCGGGAGTTTGCGCGCAGGGTGTTTAGCTCCGCAACGAATGCAATGGGTAGGTACTACAAGATGCAGGATGGAACGCGCATACAGGTGGTGGGCATCGTAGAGAATGGAAAGTACCAGAGCCTCACCGAAGATCCGCACCCGGCGATGTTTCTTTCCATCCTGCAATCGCCCTCCAGCTCGACATTTCTGATCATGCGATCAAGTCGCGATCCACAGCAGTTGGCGCCAGCCATCAGGAGTATGCTGCGAGACCTGGATGCAGGGTTGCCTGTTTACATCGAAACGCGGTACAAGGAATTGGACACGACCCTGTTTGGTCCGCGCATGGCGACCATTTCGCTGGGAGTGCTGGGCGTGATGGGCGCGATGCTTGCTCTCACCGGCATCTTTGGAATGGCTGCCTACTCGGTCAGCAAGCGGCTGCGGGAATTCGGGATTCGCATCGCCCTGGGCGCGCAGCGCAGAGAGGTGTTACGGGCGGCGCTGGGGCGAACCTTGCGGTTACTGGTCTTCGGTTCGGTGGCGGGCTTACTCCTGGGACTCGCGGCCAGCAAGGTGCTGGCTTTCATCGTGTATGAGGCAACCTCCCGCGATCCCGTGGTATTGGCCGGTGTTGTTGTAGTGATGGCATTGCTGGGGCTCCTGGCTGCATGGGTTCCAGCGCGCCGGGCGCTGTCGGTTGATCCTATGATCTTGCTGCGCGAGGAGTGAAGGACAGGGTGCAGATCGATCCCGATGTTAGCGTGCCTGGGATCCGTGATGCACCAGGAAGTAGTGAACGGCGGCGAGCGCCAGCAGCACTAGCCCCGCTGCTCCCACGCTCCAGCGACGTGCGTAGAGCGCCATAGCCGCGCCCGCTGCCGCGCCGATGATGAAGGCAACCAGCAGCGATCCGAGCGTGGTCCTCTGCGCGGACGAGGATTTCGGCCTGCCCTCCAGCTTTTCCGTTTCCGTCTCGACCACCCGTGTCATGATCCCGGCGATGAACGCGGTGTAGATGCTGACGCCGTTGGACCGGCGCAGGACCCCCGTCTGCAGCCCCATGGCCAGACAGAGCATGACTGTCGCCACGATGGTGGGCAGCGGATGCCGCTCGAACGCCAGAGTGCCGGGAACCAGGAAGAGGATGGTTTCCAGCAGTAAAGCAATGGAGAGCCGCGGTATGCGGCTGTTGCGTACGGCCTCGGCATCCAGCAGCGTGGACGCGGCGATGGCCACCACCATGCTGAGCAGCGCCGCGCACCGTATGGCACTCGACTTCCAGTCGCGCGCGAGCAGGCTGATGGCCGCGAGCACCAGGTTGCCGCTGAGGTGTCCGGCGAAGACTTCGGAGGTGACGTAGGTGGCGGCATCCGTGTACCCGCCCACGAAGGCCAGGGCGGTCGACAGGAAGATGCCCGCATTGTGCTCGGCTGGAAGGTTCTTCACGTCACGTGCATGGATGCCTGCCGGGCGTCTTCTGTTGGAATCCGCACGCGATTGATGCGTTCGAATCGGCAGCGCCTTCGAACCGCAGTGTCTACTTCGAGATGCGTCCTCCACCGATCCAATAGCGAGCACCAGGACCGAGGCGGCCGGCCCGATCACCAGGATTGGCAAGCTGACAGTCCTGCAAGGACAGGCAGCCGCAACCGATGCATCGCGTCAGGCCCGCCCGAAGGCGCTCGAGCTCAGCGATCCGCTCATCAATGCGCCTGGTCCAACTCGCCGAGAGTTTCGCCCAGTCCGCACGTTCGGGCACACGGTTTTCCGGTAGCTTCGCGAGTTCGGCAGAAATCTCTTCAAGCGTCAGACCCATTCGCTGGGCGAAGACGATGAATGCGATGCGCCGGAGAGCCGCCCTGGGATAGCGGCGGTGACCTGAGCCTGCACGTTCAGACTTGATCAGGCGTCGCTCTTCATAGAACCGGAGCGCCGACGCGGCGACGCCACTTCGACGCGAAACCTCGGAGATTGTAAGCAGACCGGACATAGGGAGAGGCCAACGAAATTCGTGCTTGACTTAAAGTTAACTTTAACTTGTAGCTGAAGAGGTGTCAAACCTCAACGCCTCTTCGGCAGGAAGAACGCCCATGAAGAACAACCATAAAGCTGTCGATTCCGCTCCGGCTCCGCTCACCCCGGCAGACGAGCATCCGGGCGGCCCCTTCGCCGGTGTTCGCATAGCGATCACCGGCGGCACCTCCGGCCTTGGCTTAGCCCTTGTCCGCGAACTGCTGCATCGCGGCGCGAGCGTCGCATTCGTCGCGCGCGGTCGGGAGCGGGTCGAACTTGTCCTCGAGGAGCGGCCGGACACACACGGCATCGTCGGTGACGTGTCCCGGAAAGAAGATATCCACCCCATTGCCATGCAGATCGCGGGCGCGCTTGGAGGACTCGATGTTCTCATCAACAACGCATCGGATCTGGGGCCGATCCCGTTGAGGTTATTGGCCGACACGGAGTGCGAAGATCTTGAGCGCGCGTGGGCGACGAACGTCCTCGGACCTTTCCGGCTGACGAAGGCCCTCCTCGGTTCGCTGGCGGCCTCCGCGCGGGAGGGTCGCGGCGCGGTGGTGGTAAATGTGTCGAGCGACGCCGCCGTGAATGCTTACCCGCGTTGGGGCGCCTACGACGCGAGCAAGGCAGCGCTGTTTCATTTGAGCCGCATTTGGGACGAAGAACTCAGTGTGGAGGGCGTCCGCGTCCTCTCCATCGACCCAGGCGATATGGACACGCCATTGCGCGCCGCTGCCGTGCCAGACGTGGACCGCTCATCGTTGAAGCGCCCGGAGACGGCAGCCCGCGAGCTCGCTGACTCAGTCGCTGCCGTATTGTCGCGGCCGGCTCTGAATTCCGAAGTGACAGTACAAGAGGCAATTGGATGATAGCCGCCAGTCTTCCCGTCCAGCGCCCATCCAACGCGAAGGTACTGATGGTGGATGGGCGGGGTAATCTCGAGCACCGGGCGCGGTCGGGGTTCGCGGACCTGTTGCGTCCCGGCGATGTGGTGGTTGCGAACGATGCTGCTACCTTGCCGGCGAGCCTTTCCGGCCGGCATAGCCGCACCGGCCGCCGGATAGAAGTCCGTCTTGCGGGCCGTGACTCACTCGATGAGGTCCAGCAGTTTTCTGCTGTCGTATTCGGCGAGGGCGACTTCCGCACGCCCACGGAGGGCCGGCCTAAGCCGCCGGCACTGAACCCTGGCGACCGGCTGGAGCTAGGATGCCTGGGGGGATGCCTGCGGGGGTGCCTGCGGGCAACTATCGCACGATTGCTCAATCATCCGCGCTTCATCGTGCTGCAGTTCGATGGCTCACCACGGGAGATCTGGGAGGGCCTGGCCCGGCACGGACGACCGATCCAGTACGCACACGTTCCGACTCCACTTGCCGTTTGGGATACCTGGACACCCATAGCCGGTCCGCCCGTCGCGTTCGAGCCGCCTTCAGCCGGCTTCGTGCTTGACTGGAGCATGCTTGCGTCCATGAGCGCGCGGAGAATCCGGTTTGGAACAATCACGCATGCAGCCGGGCTCTCATCGACAGGCGATCCGGAACTCGACGCGCTTCTTCCCTTCGCTGAACCGTACCGGATTCCCCGCTCCACCGCGTTGATGATTGAGCGCGCTCAAGCGTCAGGAGGGCGGATCGTGGCGATCGGCACCACGGTGGTGAGAGCACTGGAACATACGGCTGCAATGTTTGACGGCCCGGTGCCGTCCGGCGAGCGGTTGGCGACCCAGAGGCTCGGCGCCTCCAGCAGGCTGCGTATCGTCGATGCAATTCTCTCCGGCACTCACGAGCGGGGCACCAGTCATTACGAGCTGCTGCGCGCCTTCGTGGATGACGAAGCCCTTGGCCGTATCGACCGGGAACTGAACGCCCACGACTATCGCACACACGAGTTTGGCGACTCAGTCTTCCTCGAAAGATCCGACCGCGTGCGCTCCACGGGCCAGCCATCAGTGGCCGCGTGACGGCAGCACATCTTCTGTTGGGTTCCTAGGCTGAGGTGAAAGGATCAGGTGTGCGGTGAACGATGAGGCCGCGGACGGAAGACGCATACAAGTCTTCCGCCCGCCGCGCTTAATTTCGCACGTCTTCCGGGCCGGCGAGCAGCGCCAGGATATCTCCCTTGCCGAAGTCGAAACCTTGCTTGAATGCGGAGACAGAGAATGCTGCATTCAGGGCGTCGGCCGCTTCGGTGGTGAGGGTAAAGTTCGCGCCGTAGATGCTGAGCATCACTCCATCACCCGGTTTCAAGGGAAGCTTGATGCCGCTCGGCAACTGAATGTCGAGGAGCGGAATGCGTCCAACAAGTTTGCCATTTGCAACCACGATAGCGGTGAGCACCGGAGCGCCTCCAGCCGTATCGATGATGAAGCTTTGCAGCTTAACGAGCGTCTTGCCGGCGGACAACGTAAGGCCGCCAGAGTGCAGGATCTGACCCTTGGCGGTATCCAGATCGATGGCGCCGCTGACGATGGGGAAATGCGCGATGCGAATGCTGTAGCTGCTGGGTTCGACCGTCCCGAGCTTTACCCCCAGGCTGGACAGTGCGCCAACGAGTGACGCGCTCAGCTTCACGCGTGATTGGCCGCCATCTGCTGTCTCCGTTTTTTGGGCAAGGGCGGCAGTGGAGCTGACGGTAAGACCAAGTGCCAGGGCGACGCCCAGGTGCACGTTTTTCAAGAACATGATGGACTCCTTTGCAGGGTTTGATACGAGTGGGCTTTGACTGCTCACCCGGTGCGCCACCAGCTTTTTGCTCGTGACGATGCTAGGTTGTGATTCGGCAGAAGCGCGTGAAGCGCCGGGCGGAAGAGTACGACTTCCATCCCGCGGAAGAACGCAGCCTGCGTTGTTGATAAGGGTGTCAAGATGTTCGAAGACACCCATAGCTCGCAAACATACCGGCGAGTTCACCTCGACCGCCTAGGGGAGCGGCGGGTAACGGCTGCCGATGGCGATCTTCTACAATCGAACCCGTATGGACCTACAGGCGTTGCAGACGGCACTGCGGGAGCAGCAGGTGGACGGCTGGCTCTTCTACGATCACCACCATCGCGATCCCATCGCCTACCGCATTCTTGGGTTAAGCGAGACGCTGCACGTGACCCGCCGCTGGTACTACTTCGTGCCGGCGCAGGGCGAACCGCGCAAGCTGGTGCATCGCATCGAGAGCGGCCGGCTGGACCCGCTGCCCGGCGCCAGGCAGATGTACTCCTCCTGGCAGGAACTGGAGTCTGGGCTGAAGACGATGCTGGCGCCGTTCACCCGCATCGCCATGCAGTATTCGCCACGCAACGCCATCATGTATGTGTCGCTGGTGGACGCAGGCACGATCGAGCTGCTGCGCGAGATGGGCAAGACCATCGTCAGCTCGGCGGACCTGGTGAGCCACTTCGAGGCCGTGCTGTCGGAGGCGCAGATCGCCAGCCACTACCGGGCGCAGCGCAAGATCGACCGCGTCCTGGCCGAGGGATTTGTGGAGATTGGCCGGCGGGTGCGGGAGGAGCAGGGCACCACGGAGTTCGCGATAGTGGAGTGGCTGAGCGATGCCATGCGCGGCGAAGGTCTGGTGTGGGAGAACGGCCCCAACGTCTCGGCGAATGCGAACAGCTCCGACTCGCACTACGAGCCGACCGCCGCGAACACGGCGCCCATCCGCAACGGCGATTTCGTGCTGATCGATATATGGGGGCGCGAAGCTGTACCCGAGGGCTGCTTCTATGACATCACCTGGACGGGCGTGGTCGGCCGCGAGCCGACGGCAATCGAACGCCGCGTGTTCGAGACGGTGCGGGATGCGCGCGATGCTGCGGTGCGCTGCGTGGCCGATGCGTTCGCGGCGAATCAGCCGATCGCCGGCTGGCAGGCCGACGATGCGGCGCGCGCGGTGATCCGGGATGCGGGTTTTGCGGAGTACTTCACCCACCGCACCGGGCACAACATTGCCGGGGACATCCACGGCAACGGCGCGCACCTGGACAATCTGGAGACGCACGACGAACGGCTGCTGCTGCCGCACACCTGCTTCTCGGTTGAGCCGGGGGTGTATCTGCCGGAGTTCGGGGTGCGCAGCGAGATCGACATGATGACCGCACCGGGGGAGGCCCGCGTCACCGGCCGCATCCAGACGGAGCTGGTACGGATCTGAGATCCCAATACTGGGGCAGCAGTGCGGTATAGTGAGGGGAGTATCGATACCATCCATGGCCCTCACTGCTGACCCCAAGGCGCAGGCTCTACCCGCCGCCCAGACTTCCGGAAAGACCTCTCGCCACAGCCTGATCTCGGTCGCGCTCCTCGTCGGCTGGCTGGTGCCCGGCGCTGGCCACTGGGTCTCCCGCAAGTGGATGCGCGGCCTGCTGCTCTTCGTCTCCATCACGCTGATGTTCGTGCTGGGGCTGATGATGCAGGGCAAGCTCTACGCCGCGAATACCGGCGATCTGCTGGCCATGCTGGGGTTTGTGGGCGATCTGGGGTCCGGGCTGCTGTACATGATCGGCCGCGGGCTCGATCTGGGCCACGGCGCGGTGCAGATTGCAACTGCGGATTACGGCACCAAGTTCATCGTAGTGGCGGGGTTGCTCAACATCATCGCCGCCGTGGACGCGCATAACATCCGGGTTGGGAGGAAGCCGTGATCTTCACGCCTTCTCACTTCACCGCCGTGCTGCTGTTCGCGCTCTTCGCCTCGGTGGTCTTCGGCATCACGCAGCGCTCCACCTCCCGGGCCATGCTGCGCTACGGCATCTATTGCTTCGTGCTGTTTGTCGGCTCGGTGATCGTGGCGAGTTGGCTGATGTACTTCATCAAGCACTGAAGGTTCCATTGCTCGTCAGAGCAAAAGACCCACCTTGGCTTCGCTAGGATGGGGCACCCGATTTCTGTGGATGTCCGTCACCACAAGCCGTGCGCTGTGTAGGCGCGTGACCACAAGGCGATGCTGAGAAGCACAGCTCTAGTCCAGGCGGCCTGCATGCGGTCCAGTTCGTTTGCGGGCCTGCCGCTCTGGGCGAGGAACGGACGAACGCTGGTGACGATGACGGCAGCAAATCCGACGGTGTAGCGCAGCGGGACTACGGAGGGCGTGTGTCCTCCATCGGTCCGGTTCTTCTTGGCGGGCGTGTGGCGGAGGCCGATCTCTTCCTGATAGTCGAGCCACTGCTGGTCGTGCGCGCGCAGGCAGAGGTCGGAGACCCACTGCACGAACCTGCGTTTGACCGCGGCTTTGTAGGCGTCGTCGGGCTGACCATCGGGCTTCAAGAAGGATGCAAGCAGATGCGGTTGCCGGCCAATGGCCTCGCGCCAGCTATCCACCATCTGCTCGGCCTGCGGCACCAGAGCTTCTGCTGCCTGCCGTAGCCATGCCGCGTCGTCGTCGCTCCATCCGACTGCGGACTCAAGCTGCCGTAGCTCCTCCATGGAAACGGGCATGGAAACGGGCATGGAAACGTCCATGGAAACGGGAGAGGTGGAGACCTGCGGACGGCCGTAGGTATATCCGGAGATTGTGTCGTCCGCGTGCATCACGACCTCGCCCGTTCCAGAAAAGACCGGTCTTCGACCAGGATGCAGCCGGACGCATCGGCCTGAGCGACATTGGCCTTGGCGTCGGGGTCCTGCATCAGCCGATCGCGGTATTGCTCGTAGGCGGCAAGGTCGGGGAAGTCGATCAGGGCAAGTCCGAAATCGGTCGGGCCGGCGAGCTTGGTGGGCAGGAAGTAGCCGAGCAGCGTTCCTCCGCAGCGCTCGATGGTTGCGGGCCAGTTCCGGGCATATTTCTCGAAGTCGGCGAGCTTGTGGGCGTCCAGCTTGTAGCGGATACACAGTGTGGGCATGGGTTCAGGGCTCCTTTGCTGGCTTCAAGATAGTCGGAAACGAAGTGGGAATGATTCCATCGGGATGGAAGCATTTCGGTTGGAGCGGGGATAGGATGACGTTATGCGACAACTGTGGTCTCCCACCCTTCCCCTTCGCCTGCGCTCAGGGTCAGGATGGGGCACCCGGGTTTGTGGGTTGGGATGACGCTATGAAGATGGGGCCGGGAATTGCGGAGATCGGTGGACTGATCGGAGATCCGGTGCGGGCGGCGATGCTGGCCGTGCTGATGGATGGACGGGCATTGCCGGCCGGAGAGCTGGCCTTCATCGGCAATGTTGCGCCGCAGACGGCGAGCTTTCATCTGGGCAAGCTGCGGGAGGCGGCGTTGATCAGCGTGGAGCAGCAGGGGAAGCACAAGTACTATCGGCTGATGAATGAGGCGGTGGCGTCCGCGCTGGAATCCATGGCGGCGCTGGCTCCGCTACGCAACCGGGTGGAGTCGCGATCGGAAAGCCATCACGATCGAGAGCATGCTAAGAGCCTGCGCTTTGCCCGCAGTTGTTATCGCCATCTGGCCGGCCGTCTGGCGGTGGATTTGCACCAGGCGCTGTTGAGCAGAGGGCTGGTCACGCCTACTTCGCCCAGGCAATGCTGCCTGAGCGAAGCGGGCCGGGCATGGTGGAGCGAACTCGGCATCCCGCTGGCTGGAGCGGCAACGAGCCGCAGCCACACCGGCAGCACTTGCCTGGATTGGACGGAGCGGCACCATCATCTTGGCGGTCCGTTGGGAGTGGCGCTGTTTTCTAGGCTCAAGGAGACGGGCTGGGTTGCGCCCATCGCGGGGACGCGGGCGGTGCGGCTGACGCATGCGGGTCAACGTGCGTTGCAGCGCTGCCTGGGGATGAGCATTGTTGTGCCGAGGGAGTGAGAGCCATTGTCTCCCACTCTTGTTATGTTGCGGGATGGATAGGGCACCCGGAGTGTCGCGTCTCCCACCCTTCCCCTTCGACTACGCTCAGGGTCAGAATGGGGCACCCGGAGTTGTGGTCCGGGTTTGGTGTTGCTTTTGCGCGCAGCGTGTCTGCCCGTACGGCTAGTACCGTTGCCAGACCATGGCGTCGAAGGTGTGGCGGTTTTCAAAGCCCATGTCTTGATAGAGCGCGAGCGCGGAGTCGTTGGCTTCGGTCACCGTGAGGCTTACATAGCCCAGGCCGCGCCGCTCCAGGCCGCCGATACATCGCTCCAGCATCATGCGTCCCAGGCCGCGACGGCGCCATGCCGGCGCAACGCAGATCTGTGTGATGTGTCCGGCCTCCGGGCTGACGCGTGAGCAGAGCAGCAGGCCGCCCAGCTCGTCGCGGTCGCGATAGGTCAGCACCAAGGACGCCGCCGGATCGAACTGTCCGCAGCCGGGGAAGCGCACGATATTGTGCAGAAAACGCAGCGAGCCGGCGATGGTGCGGTACTGGTCGTTGATGGTGCCGTCGAGGTGGCCCTGATAGGCAAGTGAGATGAGCCGTCCGGCGGCGGCGTAGTCGGCGTCGCGCCAGGGGCGGAGATCGAGCGCCGCGGGGATTTCGGTGTCATCGACCGAACGCCGCGCGCTCAAAGCGCGTTCCATGTAGAGCCGCGGGTGCACGCGGAAGCCTTGCTGCTCGAAGACGCCGGTATGCTCGCCGTGCGGATGGAGCAGAAGCTGGGCCTCGATACGTTCGACACCGGGGGAGTGCTGGAGCAGCTCGACGGCATGCTCGATAAGTTGGGCTTCGGTCTGGCTCGCCGCGGCGCGCGCGCTTGCATCCGCGGGACCTGGATCGTCGCCGGAAGTGATTTTGCGCGATCCTGCTTTGCTGGATCCAAAGACGTCGCCGATGACCGCCTTGCTGGCCTCGTAGACGCAGAAGACGTAGCCGGTGACCTGCTGTTCCTGGCGTGCGACGAAACCGGGGAGAATGTGCGAGTCCAGGTACTCAATCAACAGGTTCGCGGAGGCGCGATAGTCCCAGCGCAGCCGTTGTCTCCACGCGGTGGCCTCCTCTTCGAGGAGCGGGCGCAGCGCGGCGCCGGAAAAGTGACGGAGATCCAGTATCTCCTGCGGAATGACATCCATCATGGGGAGTCGATCGGCCGGCGGCGCAGTTGGCTACTGCGCCGGGCAGCGTATCAGCGAGTGTAAGCGGAAGCATCGAACCCACGCAAAGGTGCTGGCCGCACGGGCGGGAGCGCTTCGCGCAAAAGCAACGGCGAGCGGTGCGTCTCCGGCACATGAGGCCCACCCTGGCTGCGCAAGAATGAGGCAACCTGAGTGCCGCGTCCCACCCTTCCCCTTCGACTGCGCTCAGGGTCAGGCTGGGGCACTCCGGGGGTGTGGAGGTGCTAGCGGAGGGCGGAAGTCGTGGCTTGCGCCGCGTTGCTGGCGGCGCCCACGCGGTACACGGCGACGTGCTGTGCGGGGTAGGAGAACAGCGGCTCATAGGAGCGGCCCGCGAGCAGCGTCCTGAGGTTGGAGGCGGCGGCATCGCGGACGACCAGGAGGTGCGCTTCGGGGGGAACGCCATCTTTCTCGTAATCCAGTACGCGATGGTTGCGGTAGAAGGCGAGACCATACTCCAGGTCGCGCCGCACACGGTAGACCGCCAGCGGTTCCTTGCCGGCACCCGTCTGGCCGGTGCTCATCTGGTCAAGAATGCGCGCCAGCGGCCGCGACGAATAGGCATAGTCCAGCAGTTGAATGGTGTGCTTGGTGCCGGGAATCGCGCCGATGCCGAAGAAGGGTCCGAAACCGAAGAGGAAGAAGAGCAGGACCACCAGCGGAACGCTAGTGGCGGCGCGCAACCGCACCACGCCGAACTGGCCGACCACGACGGCGATGAGCACGAAGCTGGCGAGGCCAGTGACGGCGGCTGAGATTAGCGTGCGCGCGGGGGGAATTCCGGAGCCGTGGACGACGTACCAGGGCAGCAGCAGCACCAGTGTGACGGTGATGCCGGCCAGCACCGAATGGAGCAGCAGCAGATACGGCCGTATGCCACTGTTTCGGTTGCGCAGCCGGTTCAGGTAGTCGCCGGTGAGGATGGTGAGCGGCGGGACCGACGGCAGGATGTAGCCGGGCAGCTTGGAGCGGGAGAGCGAAAAGAAGACGATGGGGAAGAGCGCCCACAGGATAAGAAACTCGGGGAAGGCATCGCCCCAGCGCGCATGGCCGACGTATGGATTCTTAGCGTGACGCGCCTTCCATTCGTTGATGGACTCCTTGATGGCGTCGGCGAGGGCGCGCAACGCGATAACTGTCCAGGGCATGAGCGCCAGCAACATGACCGCGAGGTAGTACCAGATGGGCTGCTCGTGTTCGTAGCGGTTGGTGGCGAAGCGCTGCAGGTTGTGTTCCAGAAAGAAGACGCGCAGGAACTGCGGGTTTCGCCGGGAGACGGCGATGTACCAGGGCAGCACCATGGCCAGATAGAGCAGCACGCCGGGGATCCAGATGGTGCGCCGCAGGAGCGACCACTCCCGCCGTAACGCCGCGAAGGCGAGGATGATGGCCAGCGCCAGAAAGGGCGCGACGGGTCCTTTGGCCAGGGTGGCCGCGCCGTTGAAGAAATAGAGATCGAAGAGCCAGAACTTGCGATCGGTTTCGTACCAGGCATACCAGCCGAGCATGCCGATACAGAAGGGGGCGGCGAGCTGCATGTCGGTGGAGGCGCCGCGCGCGAAGGCGATGACGCCGGCGCACATGGCCGTGATCAGCGCAGCATCCAGTTGGCCGCCCGGACGGAAGCGGCGGATATGCAGGTAGATGAGGATGATCATGCCGAAGGCAAAGCTGGCCGACGGCAGCCGCGCGGACCAGTCGTGCACGCCAAACTCGCGGAAGGAGAACATGGCGCGCAAGTAGTAGAGCGCGGGCTTCTCCAGCCACGGGTGACCGTAGAGGATGGGGGTGATGTAGTCGTGCCTGGTGAGCATTTCGCGCGCCACCTGCGCGTAGCGGGGCTCGTCCGCGCCCACCAGTCCGAGGCCGTCTCCTCCGAAGAACGGCACCAGTCCGTAGAAGAGAAAGAACGCCGTCATGACGAACAGCGTCGCGGCCTCCAGCACCATGCAGAAGGAAGGATAGCGCGCAGAGATGGCTGCGAACCGTGTGGTGGGCGCGTTTGCGCGGCGTTGTCCGTCTGTCTGATCCACAGTCTTCCGGCACAAGGCTATCAGATATGAAGGGCCATCACGGTCTGCGAGTGAACAGGCAAGAGAGACCAACATCGCGAAGGCCGAGATATCGTGATGTACCTCGTCTCCCGATCTCGCTCCGCAAGAAGGGCACGAAGGCGCAGGCTATCTTCTTACTGTTGGCTGGGCTGAGCCGGCGTGGCGGCTGTCGATTTTGCCCGGCCCATGGCAATCGAGTGTTGCACGGCATGATCTACAACCGCGTAGAGCAACTGATCCGGGCCCTTCAGTGCCTGGGTGCGGATCCACTCTCCTGCGCGAGCACCGGCCGCCTTGTTGTCAGGCAACGTCACGCCGCGATTCTGAGCGGAGAGCTCCGCAAGCTGTTTCACTATGGCGAAGAAGCCGTCCTGCGTACGGCCGCCCATCTGCCACGCCTGGCGGCACGTTGCCGTGACCAAACGATCGAGTGGAATGGAGGAGACTTGTGTCGCGCTCGTGTCCTGCGTTGGAGATGGCGACGCACTTTCCTGCGCCGAAGCGCGATGACCGGCTGACGTGGCTGCGAGCGAGAGGGCAAGGATGCCCGCACAATAGATCGAGTTGAGCTTCATCCGAATCATCTCCCTTTAGCGACGGTTGTGATTGTGGCTGTTACTGCCCTGGGCCAGCTTGCCGCCCAGCGCTCCCAGTCCAGCGCCCGCGGCTCCGCCGATCAGTGTGCCCTTGAGCCCTCCGCCGAACAACGCGCCGAGGGCTGCGCCTCCGCCTCCGCCGATCAGCGCACCATATCCCGGGCCGATGCCACCCCCGCTGTTGCGATCGCGATTGTCCTGGTTATAGCGCTGGTTGTACCGATCGCTGCGCACGTTGTTGCGCATACCGTTGTAATAGTTGCTGTGATTGTTACGATTCTGTTGAGAGTGATTGTCGCGATTCCGTTGAGCCGATGCAGTTGGTCCAAGCGGTGCTGCTGTGGCAAACAGCAGTGCTGCAGATAGCAGCCATGCCCTAGCCCTGCGAAGCTTCATGCTTTCTTCCTCCTGCTGGTTAGAACCGCCTTGATCGAGCGTCGGTCCAATACGTCCGATGCAGGAAGGCTGGGGAGGGATTACCGGAGACCGCGTTTACACGGCGGCCGTTGACTCGCGCGCTGCTGCGGCCTGTCGACGGAGCGCGTCGCGTGTCGCAATTCTGCCGGTTCTCTACTGCACGCCTGCGATGAGTACGCCGAAGGGAGGCAGCTTGACCTGATCGAGCCGCACCTGATGGCCTTCGATGCCGTTGGCCAGCAGCACCAGACCGATGCGGCCCTGCACTCCTTGCGCGGTCAGGTCATAAGAGACGGTCTGCGGTTGCGCGCTCATGTTCAGCGCCACCAGCACGGAGCGGCCGTTCCCGGGATTTCTGCGTACGAAGGAGAAGACGTGGGGGTCTCCGGGATTGACTGAAGCATAGCCGCCGCGGGCCAGCGCCGGCTCGGTGCGCCGCAGTGCCAGCAGGTTCTTGTAGAAGTTCAGGATGGAGCCCGGGTCGACGCTCTCGACCGCTACGTTGTATGTTTTGGCGCTGGGCGGTACGGGCAGCCACGGGTTTTTCGCGGTGGTGAAGCCGGCGTTGGGGCCAGCGGTCCACTGCATCGGCGTCCGCTCGCCGTCCCGCCCCTTCTCCTTGGGCCAGCCGGTGCGGCCGATGGGGTCTTTCACATCTTCAATGCGTTTGGGATCGGTGGTGCGCATGCCGATCTCCTCGCCGTAGTACATCTGCGGCGTCGCGCGCGGCATCAGTTCGAGCGCGGCCATCAGCTTGGCGATCGAGTCGTTGTGCACGCCATCGCCGTAGCGATCCCATTGGCGGGGCTGGTCATGGTTGCTGAAGAAATACTCCGGCCAGCCGCCCGCCGGGTTGGTCTCCACCTGATCGAAGAGCGCGCGAAACCTGGGCGCGGAGAGCTCGTTCAAGTCGGCGATCTGGAAGTCCATTGGAAGCTGGACCTCGTCGTTGTGCTTGCCGTACATGGTCGCCAGTTCTTTGATGTTCGGCTCGTCCGCTTCGCTGATCAGCACCGGATGGCCAGGATAGGCGTCCACTACCTTGCGCAACTCGCGCAGCACCTCGTGCACCTCCGGAAGGTTATCGGTGTATGTGTGCTCGATGTTCGGATCGCCGTAGACGTTCTTGCCCGGCTTGATCGGATCGTCGTGCAGATTGGGATCTTCGAACAGCCGCGATACCGCGTCGATGCGGAAGCCGGCCACGCCCTTGTCCAGCCAGAAGCGCATCACGTCGTACATGGCCTTGCGCACCGCGGGGTTGCGCCAGTTCAGGTCCGGCTGTTGCACGTAGAAGTAGTGGTAGTAGTACTGGTTGGTCTTCGGATCGAGCGTCCACGCGGAATGACCGAACCACGATTGCCAGTTGTTCGGCGGGCCGCCGTTCTTGCCGTCGCGCCAGATGTACCAGTCGCGCTTGGGATTGGTTTTCGAGGATCGCGACTCTTGAAACCAGAGATCCTGGTCGGAGGTGTGGTTCAGCACCAGGTCCATGATGACGCGGATATTGCGCGCCTTCGCCTGCTTCAACAGGTTGTCGAAGTCGGCCATGGTGCCGTACTGCGGATCGATGGCCTCGTAGTTGGCGATGTCGTAGCCGAAGTCCACCTGGGGCGACGGGTACATGGGCGTAATCCAGATGGCGCCAACGCCGAGGGTCTTGAAATAATCCAGCCGGCTGGCAATGCCATTGATGTCGCCGATGCCGTCGCCGTTCGAATCCTGGAAGCTGCGCGGATACACCTCATAGATGACAGCGTGCTTCCACCACAGATCGCCGTTCGGCGCTTGCTGTGCAGGCTGCTGCGCCATTGCTGTACATGCAAGAAATGCCGCTGCCCATACCAGACTCTGCAATCGCCGCATGTGTACACTCTCCGAGCTTAGGACAGCTTACGTCAAGCGGAGCATGGCCGGGCGGCTCTATCGGGGGATCTTGACACAGGTGTGTGTGGCGCTGAGGATGATCGCTATGCATCCCGAGTTCGAACGAACGCGTGCGCTGCTGACTAGTCCGCTGGCGGGTGTGTCATGTCAAGCAGTCGCGAAGCACCCAGGCGGCCGTGCAGAGTGCTGGAACGCACAGCAAGTGGTGGAGCATCTGTGCGCCACATGGCGGCTGACCACGGCGGGCATCGAGGATCGATTGCGAAAAGGGCGTCCTCTGCAAACGCGCCCGACGCTGATGCACCGCGTACATCAGTTCACAGTGTGCCGCCTGGGATTATTCCCTCATGGGCGGGAGGCGCCGGAGGCGGTGCGGCCGCCGATTGAGTTGCCCGCTGGCATGGACGGCGACCGCCTCATCGCTCAGATTGCGTCAACGCTGCAGGCGATGGATACCGCGTTGGCTCGCATCGAAGCCGATGCCAGCACCGGTGGGGAGGTGGGCGCAGCCGTGCTGACGCATCACATACTCGGCCCGTTGTCGGTAGCGCAATGGCGTCGCTTCCACTGCGTCCATACGCGGCATCACGTGCCACAGATACGCAAGGCCTTTCAGGGATAAGGCTGCCGCAGCACCAGCAGTTGACAGTCGGTGATCGACTGACCTACAAGGTTGTGGGCAACAATTATGTGCGCTGGGACCGGGCCATTTCTGCAGGAATCAGAACTCGTCAGGCAGAGAGCATCCATCCCAATCGACACGTCCGCCAGCAGCAGCCCGGTTGTTCGCACTCCATCCCCAGCGTATTCGAGCCTTCGCCCGCTCCGCTTGATCGCGCGAAAAGTCCTACGTAGTTTCCCCCAGGAGGCATACTGTGCACCATAAGTCCCCCCGCCGCACTCTCAGCAGATTCGTCGCAGGAATGACTCTGCTGCTGATTTCATTCGTCGCTATGCAAGCGAAGGCGACGCCGCCCGAAGAAAAGACTCTCCCACCCAACACCCGGTTTTTTGTCCCTCCGCCGGCTGACGGTTCCTGGCAACAAGCGATCGATCTTGTCAAGAAGGGGCAGTTGAGAAATGCCTTGTTGATCGCAGCCATGGAAGCGACTCCCCAGGCTGTATGGCTCACCAGCGGCACGCCCTCGGACGTGAGCGCCCAGATGAAGAAAGTGGATAGAGAGGCCGAAGCACAGCGGGCGGTGCCGGTGATTGTGCTGTACAACATCCCCGGACGCGATTGCGGCAGCTACTCCGCTGGGGGCGCAGAGAACACCGCGGCCTACGAGGCCTGGATCGATGCCATCGCCCAGGCCATCGGGAACCACAAAGCGGTCATCATTCTGGAACCGGACGCTCTCGCGAATCTGCCGAGTGACTGCGGATACCCTCGAGCGTGAACGTCACGCAGGCCACCGCGGACCGCTTCACACAGATCAACTATGCAGTGACGGCGCTGGAAACCGGCCCGCGCACCCTCGTCTATCTCGACGCGGGCAACAGCGACTGGCATGCGGTGGGCGATATGGCGGTGCGGCTTGTCGAAGCGGGCCTACAGCGCACGCAAGGCTTCTACTCGAACGTGTCGAACTATCGATATACGAACTACGAGGCGAAATTCGACACCTGGATCTCCGAGTGCATCGCTTTCGTCAACAATGCTGCTGATGGGGGCTGGCGCCTTGGGCATTACGATTATTGCGCCAGCCAGTACTACCCAGCCAGCCCGAACGACTTCACAACCTGGGTCTTGACCGACGAGTGGTACCGGCAGAACCTGGGAACCGCCGTCCCAACCACTCACTTCCTTGTGGACACGAGCCGCAACGGGCAGGGGCCGTTCGATGCCTCTCCGTATGCCAACGCGCCGTTCAATCAACCGGCTTCGGTGATCCAGACGTTGAATGCTGGAAGCTGGTGCAACCCGCCGGGTCGCGGTCTTGGACTTCGTCCAACGGCGAACACGGGGGTTGCGCTGCTCGACGCATACCTCTGGGTGAAGACGACCGGCCAATCGGATGGCACGTGTGATGAACAGGGTGGTGCGCGCGCATGGGATTACTCGTTGTATACGCAGCCGGGGTGGCCGACCGATGCGGCAGGGCAGGCGATCTTCGATCCGCTATGGGGCCTGGTCGATCCCGCTGCGGGTGCATGGTTCCCACAGCAGGCTCTGCAACTCGCTCAGCAAGCGAATCCCAGCCTCCCACATTAGAGGATGGGTAAGGCGGGGTCCCACGAAGCGCTGGCATGCCTCGTGGGACCTCTCTGCGCTGCAGGTTTGATGTCTTGCGTTCTCGCCTTCGTCGTGGATTCGCGAGCAACCGCAGTTAACGTTATTTCACGTTGGCCAGAACCAGCTTGCCGATGGTCTGCAACTGCATGTTGGAGGTGCCTTCGTATATTTTGCCGATCTTGGCGTCGCGGTAGAACTTCTCCACCGGATAGTCCTTGACGAAACCATATCCGCCGTAGATCTCGACTGCCTTGCTGGCCGCCCGCTCGGCCACCTGTGACGCGAAGTACTTGGCCATCGCGGCGTCCTTCACGAAGTCCAGCTTCGCATCCTTGAGACGAGCGCTGTTGTAGACCATCAGCCGTGTCGCCTCGATCTCGGTGGCCATCTCGGCGAGCTGGAAGAGCACACCCTGAAACTCCGCGATGGCCTTGCCGAACTGCTTGCGCTCCTTGGCATATTTGGCTGCGCAGTTCCACGCGCCCTGCGCGAGTCCGAGCATCTGCGCGGCAATGCCGATGCGCCCCTCGTTCAGCGTTTCGATGGCGATCTTGTAGCCCTTGCCCGGCTCGCCCAGTACGTTTTCCGCCGGTACACGGCAGTCATCGAAGATGAGCTCGCAGGTGGAGGAGGCACGGATGCCCAGCTTGTCTTCCTTCTTGCCCACGGTGAAGCCGGCGAAGTGCTTCTCCACCAGAAAGGCGGTGATGCCCTTGTAGCCCGCGCCGCGATCGAGCGTGGCGAAGACGATAAAGAGGCCGGCCTCCTTGGCGTTGGTGATCTAGAGCTGCTGCCCGGGCAGCACATAATTGCCGCCACGCTTCTCCGCGCGGGGTTCGAGCGCAAAGGCATCGGAGCCGGAGCTTGCCTCACTGAGCGCATAGGCGCCCACCATGTCGGTAGCCAGCCGCGGCAGATACTGCTTCTTCTGCGCCTCCGTCGCCCAGCGCACCAGCGCGTTGATGCACAGCGTGTTCTGCACATCCACCAGTACGCCGACCGAGGGATCGATCGCCGAGATCTCTTCCACCGCGAGAATGGCCTCGAAGAAGGTGCCGCCCGATCCGCCGTACTCCGCCGGAATCTCGATGCCCATCAGTCCCAGGTTGAAGAGCTGCGGCAGCAGGTCGGGGCGGAAGTGCTGGTCCTCATCCATCTTGCGCACCGAGGGACCGATGGTCTCACCGGCAAACTGGCGCACGGTGTCGCGGAACATCTGTTCGTCTTCCGAGAGGCGGCTGAGCGGTGAGGCAAGGGACGGATCGAGCAGGCTAGTCGGCGTATTGGGCATTGGGGGTACCTCGTGGCTGGAAGCAGCAGCGGTTGGATGGCGCGGGCTTCGTCAGGTGGAAAAGATTCGGTGAACGGACGAGTGTAGCAGGGCAGGGGGACCCACGGCGAGGGCAGGCGCAGTGCTAGCGCCGGTTGCCGCGATGGCGGGTCCAGTGTACGATTCGGTCGTCGCAGAACCCACCCTTCGCTTTGCTCAGGATAGGGCACCCGCTTCCGATGCGCTGCTCGAGCGAGCCGTTGGGTATCGCGAGTTCGCGCGCGAAGCTGCCGAAAGGACAAGACATGTCTCAGATCGCACAACTGAAGGCGGGCATCACCAAAGCGGGCGAAGGGATTGATGGCATCGTTTGGAATGTCCTCGGCTCGAAGGTCGTCCCGCTCGAGGTCTCAGAAGATTCGTTTGCCTGGATCAATCATTTTCCGCCAGGTACTGGCATTCCGCCGCACTTCCACCGCACGCAGGACGAATTCATCTATGTACTGGAGGGGCGGATGAACTGCCAACTGGATGGTGTCGAGCAACAGGCCAGCGCCGGCGATCTCATCCGCATGCCCCGGAACATTCCGCACGCGGTCTTCAACAAGTCGGACGCGCAGTCCTCGTCGCTCTGGTGGGTCTCGCCGACCGGCAAGTTCTGGGATCTCTTCACCAAAATCAATAACGTTCCGGATGCGGCGGAGGTGGTGCGCCTCGCCGAGTTGCATGACATACATTTCCTGCCACCGAATGGTTGAGCAGCGCGCCCTTGGATCTGCTGGACGCCGGCGGCAGTCGACTGGCCGGCTGCTACTATCGGCAGACATGCCGGCTCGCGAACAGAAGATATTTTACCGGCCGGAGCTCGATGCGCTGCGCTTCTTCGCCTTCTTCTGTGTCTTCTTCTTCCATCGGATGGACTACCTGCCCCTGAGCGCGAGTCAGCATCCTCTGCTGTGGTCCGTTTACATGTCCGGGTGCTTTGGTGTGCCGGTATTTTTTCTGCTCAGTTCCTTCCTGATCGTGGAGCTGCTGCTGCGGGAGCGAGAGCAGACGGGTGACATTCACATCCGCGCGTTCTACGTCCGGCGTATTCTGCGCATCTGGCCGCTCTACTTTGTCGCGTTTTACGGTATCAGCCTGCTGGGGCACTTCATTCCCAACGTCGGCCCCAAGCCGGGCGCATGGCTGGCCTTCACCTTCTTCGTGGGGAACTGGTTTATCCTGCGCCACGGATGGATGGCCGGAGCGATCGATCCGCTCTGGAGCATCGCGGTGGAAGAGCAGTTCTATATCTGCGTGCCCACGCTCGCCAAGTGGGGCGGTCGCCGCGTGCTGGCGATTGCCAGCGTGCTCTTGCTGGCCGTGGCCTACATTGCCGTCTACTACTTCGCGCGCAATCACATTGGCGGAGAGGTCGCGGAGTGGTGCAATAGCTGGTTCCAGTTTCAGTTCTTCGCCGCCGGCGCGCTCCTGGCCATCGTGCTGCATGGCCGCACTCCCCGCTGGCCGGTCACCCTGCGGCTCCCTGTCTTCCTGCTGGCGGGCGGGTGCTGGGTCTTCACCGTCTACGCACTCAGGGTGAAGAGCTACTATCTGCCGGGCGAAGTATTGCCCGGCATCGGCGCGTCACTCGCCGGGTGGGGTCTGGTGCTCGCGGGCGCCGTGCTCTTCCTGCTGGCTACCCTCGGCCTTCCGGCGGAATACGTGCCGCGGCCGCTTATCTATCTGGGCCGCATCTCCTACGGACTCTATATCTTCCACTCGCTCCTGTTCTATCTCCTACTGGATCAGGGGCGGCCCAGCTTGCTGCGTGCCATGTCGGCGGTTGGGCTGTCCCACTCCCACCTCCCCGTCCTGGGTACGGTGCTGGTACTCGCTGTCACGATTGCGCTTGCAGCACTCTCCTATCGCTACTTCGAGATGCCGTTTCTGCGCCTCAAGCAGCGCTTCACCTATGTGCGCTCCCGGCCCGACGTGGCCGATGCATAACGTTGCGCTCATAACTCTATGATTTGGAGCGCGTAGAATGCCCTATTGCTCTCTCCGTTTGAATCCGATCGCCTGTGCGTGGTGTTGGTGGCGCCGCGCAATCCCTTGAATATCGGCGCGGCCGCGCGCGCCATGAGCAACTTCGGCTTTCTCCATCTGCGTGTCGTCAATCCGTACGAGGTCGCGTTTCGGAATGCACGCTCCGCCGTGGGCGCGGAGCCGCTGTTGCTGGAGGCGGTCGAGTATCCGAGCGTGGCCGAGGCCATCGCCGACTGCTCGCTGGTGGTGGGCACGACGGCGGTTGGCGGCCGGCAATTGCAGCAACCTTGCTTCTCACTCGACGAGGCCGCGGGAGATATTCGGGAGCGTCTGGCGAACGAGCGGGTTGCTGTTCTCTTCGGATCGGAGAAGTCAGGGCTGGCGAAGGAGACGCTGAGCCACTGCCACCAGTTGCTGCGCATCCCCACCCGCACGGAACATCGCTCGATGAATCTGGGACAGGCGGTGGCGGTCACGCTGTATGCGATCGCGCGTTTGGGGACAGCGAAGCCGGAGCGCCCTGCAGATGTGCCGACCAACGCGGCGAGCGCGGGCGAGATCGAGCGCCTGCATGGCGTGCTTATGGAGGTTCTGGCGGCCAGCGGCTACGTCCATCCGGATACGCAGGCTGGTGTGGAAGAGAAGGTACGCAGTCTCCTGCTGCGGCTCGAGACTTCCTCGACCGATGCGGAGCTGCTGCTGGGCATGATGCGCCAGATCCAGTGGAAGCTGACCAGGAGCTAAGGCACTCTCGCCGCACCCGTAAAGCGATAGCAAACGCAGATCCTTCGACTGCGCTCACTTATGAGGACGTTTGAAGTGTTGTGGCCTCCCACCCTTCGCTACCCACCCCAGCACGCGAACAGCGCGCGTACTGGGGACCTCGGACGCTCAGGATGGGGCACCCGAGTTTTACTCTGGGTCACTACGCGCCTGCGGGCTGGTGAAGTTCCATGCGGCGAACCCCGCGATGCACGATTACCAGCTTCTCCCGCGCCAGGATCTTGCGGGCCTGCGATCGCGCGTGCGTGGCCCATGGGCCGACCGTGTCCAGTTTGAGGTAGGCGCTCCAGTGACGCAGCGCGCGCCGCCGCTCTCCGGTGCGTTCATAGGCCAACGCCAGGTTGTAGTGGGCGTCCGCGTACCGGGGCGCCAGGCGGATGGCCGAGCGGTAAGCCTCGACGGCGTCCGGCAGCCGCTGCAATTCGTCGAGAACATTGCCGAGGTCGAAGAAGGCGAGGGCATAACTCGCGTCCGCGATGGTCGCTCGCCGGTAGAGCTCCTCGGCTTGCCCGAAGAGCTGCTTGTTGTAGCAAATGGTGCCCAGGTTGATGGCGGAGGGGGCATGGTGCGGATCGAGCAGAAGAATGGAGCGATACTGCTCCGCCGCTTCATCCGGCTTGCTACTCTCTTCCAACTGCACTGCCTGCAGAAAGAGCGCGCACACACGAGATTCGAGCGCCGCCTGGTTGGCAACCGTGTTGTTGACGGCGGTCAATTGGCCGTGGGCGGGCGTATCGAAGTCGAAGACGAACTGCCGGGCGATCGGCTCCATCATGGCGCCGGAGTGCCGGAAGACCAGCCGCGAACCGCTGCGGACGGCTCCCGCCTCGAGCAATGGATTGCTCATGCCGGAGACGGCCTGCATGGCATCGACCGAGGCGCGGATACTGGCTACGGAAAGACGGGTGGCGCGGAGGTCGCGTAGCTTTCGCAGTTGCACCAGGTCCTGAAAGCTGTAGGCCTCGCCCGCAACCACCAGCCCCGCGCGTTCCCAGGCTGACAACTGCCTGGAGTGGATACGCAAGATGCGCAGTACGTCCTGACGGCTATATCTCATCACAGCGTTACGCTCGTCGTGAAACACCGTACAGTATCCCTACTACTCTGATGGCGATTATGAGCAGGCGGGCCGCGGAGCGCAAGCTGCAAAAGACGGAAGAACGAGGAAAAGCCGGTACAAAACCGGAAGAACGCTCCTACGCGGAGGGGAGAATCTGATTGGACAATACCTGTCAGGGAGGGTGGCTGAATCTGACGACACTGGAGCCGACGACCGGACTTGAACCGGTGACCTGCCGATTACGAATCGGCTGCTCTACCAACTGAGCTACGTCGGCTGATCCGTGTCGATTGTAGCGTCCTTGGAGAGCCAACGCAAAGCCACGAGAGCGCCGCCGATGGGGTCGTCTGGAGCATGAAAAAGCCACCCGGCAACAGGGTGGCTTTTCCTTTTGGGAGAATAGTTCCAACGGAGGCAAGGCCATCAGAACTTTCTGGCGTCATAGTATGAGCCACCTATCGGGGTGTCAAGGCAAAATACTTTTCGCTGCAAACGGCTCAAAATACAGCGCTTACCATGATCTATAAGCCGATGATGCCGCGCCTGAGGATTTCCATTTTCTTCGCCTGGAGGCGGTCCAGCCGGAGCCAAACTCCCGATGATATCGATACTTAGGGCCCGGAATGCACCGGCCTTGGTGCAATCGGGTGTGTCCAGTGTAAATCTCTCCCCGGCACGGCTTAACGCAGAATGGCTTACCGAAGGTCGAGGCGAATGAATTCCGTCTCAGCCAGGGACGATGCCGGTTTTCCGCGAAGACGCCGGAACAATGCCCGGCCGCCGCCGAGAAAGATCCCCAGGATCAGTGCAGTGCCAGCCAGAATGCCGCAGAGCGCCGCAATCCCCAGCAGCAGGCTGGCCGCCTTCGCGGTCTCCGGTACATAACCCTGCGGGTGATTCCAGGTGACCGAGGCTTCGTAGTTGATGCGGTCGAGTAGCGCTTGCGCATCCGAGGCGGGCAAGCTGCCGCTGGTAATGCCCACCAGCAGACCGCTCCGTCGCGTCAGCAATGCATTGGGAGAGCTCTCAGCCAGCGGTTGCGGCCAGGGAGCCGACGCCTGGCCACCCTGCTGCCTGCCGCTCTTCAGGTACGCGGCGATCGCGCGCTCGCGGTCGGCGGCGATCTGCGGCGTGGGGTATTCGATCAGCGTCAGCAACCCGCTGCCCTGGGTCACGGTGTAGGCGCCGCTCAGCACCTCCGGGCTCTTGGTGAAGTCAATCAGCGACGGAGGCAGCACGCCGCCGGTCCGCATGTACGCCTCCGGACCGAGCGAGTAGCGGGTGAAGGTGATGTCCAGGTTCTTGCGCGGGAGATAGCCGGGAAGGGAAGGCGGGATATTCCCTGTGCCATTCGGCACCGGCAGCTTGCCGGCGAGTTCCCGCAGTTCCGCCGCAGACATGGCCGTCAGGTGATCGAACTTGGCGTCCACCAGCGTTGCTCCATTCCAGAAGAGGATGCGGCTGCCGTTGGCTGCCGCGCCGCGGCCGATGTCTTCCGGATGCATGCCCGGGATGCGGTAGTAGGTGTAAGCGCCGTATGCACCGGTGGCGTCGGCAAAGCGCATGGCCCGGACGGTCAACGAGTTGCCATTTTCGCTGTAGTTGCCGCCAGCGTAATCGGTGAAGCCGTACTCCTTCAGCACTCCGGCGTTGGCCGCGTCGGCGGTTTGCGGCTGGGTGGTCTTTTCGAGCGAACCCTGGAGCTGCCACGCAGCGAACTCCGGCGGCAGGAGAGGCGCAGGGGCGGCGGTGGCCCCAACCTGCAACTTTGCAGCCGCGAAGGCACAGGGACACAGCAGGGAGATGGAGAGCAGAGAGGGGGCGATACGTCGAAGCAGCATAAGGGCAACGATGGAGAACGTCTATGTCTAGTTTACTCTCCCGGATTTACTCTACGGGCTTACTCTCCGGGGTTTACTCCACGGGCTTACTCTTCCGGTGTTCTCGTGTGGCGGGCTACTCGCCCGCGGTGCGGCCGGTGGTCTGAGCCAACCGCAGGCCACTCAGTCCGTTGATGTACTTCGCCACACCGCGGTAGAGCGACTCGGCGATGCGCTCGCGGTATACGGGATTGTGCAGCTCCTCGGCATCATCGGGGTTGGTCAGGAACGAGATCTCCGCCAGGATGGACGGCATGTTCGCGCCGATCAGCACCACGAAGGGCGCCTTCTTCACGCCGCGGTCCCTGAGGCCAATGTTGCCGCTCTCCAGTCCGTTGTAGAGGGAACCTTCGACATCCGCAGCGAACTCGCGCGATTCGTCGATCTTGTCCTTGAGTGCGATCTTCTTCACCAGGTCCGAGAGCTCGTGGATGGACTGACCGGAGACCGCGTTCTCCCGCGCCGCCACCTCCAGCGCCTCCGGCGACGTGGTGAAGTTCAGGTAGTAGGTCTCCACTCCGCGCGCGGATGGGTCGGCGCTGGAGTTGGCGTGCACAGAGATGAAGAGGTCGGCCTGCGCCTTATTGGCGATGGCGGTGCGTGTCTCGAGCGGGATGAAGGTATCGTCATCGCGCGTGTAGATGACGTCCGCGCCCAGCCGCTGCTTGAGCAGCTTGCCCAGACGCAGCGCGACATCCAGCACCACCTCCTTTTCCTCGATGCCGCCGGGGCCGAGCGTCCCGGAGTCATGCCCGCCATGCCCCGCGTCTACCACAATGCGCCCGATCTTGAGCCCCAGCGCGCGCACCAGAGATCGCTGTCCATCGGCCGTCGGCGTCGCCTCACGGGAGGCAGGCGAGAGGACATCGCCGGCGGAGACGGTGGTGTGCGTGCCGCCACGGCGGCGAGCGGTATTTCGATCAGGCGCATTCGCCGGCACAGCATTGCTGGCGGTGGTGGCGGGCGGAGGCGTAATGTCCTCGCCATCGTCCGTGGCGACGGAGCTGGTCGAGGTGCCGGGCGCGAGCTCGATCGGCCGTTCCGGCTGCGAGGCTTGCGTGGTGCCCGCGACAGTTGCGGCTATGGGCGCCGTGGTCGGCCTGCGCGTCGCCTTCACCCGGTTGGGCTGCTGGCCGAGCGAGGCGATGTCCTGCGCCGAATTGCTTTGCGCTGCGTTGTTTTGCGCCGAAGTGTTCTGTGCCGAATTGTTTTGTGCGGGATTGTTCTGCGAGGACCGGCGGCGCGATCGGGCGACGACTCCCGTGGGCATGTCCAGAGAAGCAGCAATCTCGTCCTCCGATTGCGCAGCGGTCGCCTGCGGGGCATTCGCGCGCGCGCCGCTTTCCGTGCTCTTCCCGGGAGAGCTTGTTGCGGAAACCGGCGCTGCGGCCGTGGTCTTCTCGCTGTTGAGCTTGCCATTCGCCGGGGGCGAGAGTGGCTTGTGGTCCGGAGCGGGAAGCGCCTGCTGTGCAATCTGCACAGGTGGAGTATTCGTGGTCCGCGGTCTCTCTGGCCCGCTTCCATGGATATCGATAATCAGCCGCCAGGGATTGGGCAGAAAGAAAGCCGAGTACTCGCTCACCTGGCTTACATCCAGCACTATGCGCGTTACATCATTTGAGAACTGCGCGACGCGGATCCGCTTCAGGAATCCATCGTCGGTCACGTCTACCGATTTTCCGATCAGCTCCGGCGCAATCTTCGCTCCGTGCAGGTCGAAGTAGATGCGGTCGGGGTTGGGCACGCGCGCGGCCTCGTACTGCACCTGATCCTGCAGGTCGATGGCCACGCGGGTATAGACCGGCGTGGACCAATGGCGGACGCCCGTCACCAGCGGCAAACGGCCATGCCGTAACGGCGGCGGAGCAGTCATGGCTGCCTCACTCAGTTTGGGAGCGGGTTGGGGTTCGCTGCCGGTATCGCTCCCCGTCTCGGGCGTTGGTGCGGAATGTATGCTCGGCTCGCCCAGCCGGGTCAGCTCGTTGCCCTGTACCGGGCGGCCAGTCATCTTGCGTGTTGGAGTGCCGGCTGCCCGGCGCGTGTCGCTGACACTCGGCTGCGGCGCGAGATGTGGCTCATCCTTCTGGCCGCTACTCTGGGACGCAAGCGCCGCATCGAGTACGGTATGGTGCCGCGCATGCTCGCCGCCTTTAGCTACGCTTCCAACCGTGGCGGTAGCCGCAGCAGGCTGTTGCGTGGCTGCCGTCTCGGTCGGCGTGGCCGGCTGCGGGCTCGCGGCCTCACGGCGAATCACTCTCAGCTCCGCGCGTGCCTCCCGTGCCAGCGGACTGTGCGGATAGCTCCTGAGGAACTCTTCAAAGATCAGCTTGGCGGCGTGGCCGTCGTTCAGGTCGCGGTGGTAGACCTCGCCTTCGTCCAACAATGCACTGACGCGTTGTCGGCTTCCGGGATAGGCGTGCCGCAGGAACTCGTATTGGCCGATCGCATCCCGCAGCGTCTTCTGATCCTCAAAGACGCGGCCCTCTTCCGCCAGCAGGCTGGCGACGGCATCCACGGCCGCAGCAGCATGAGGGCTGCCGGGATTCTCGTGATAGACGGCGCGGTAGGCGCTCAGCACCCGCTCGTAATCGCGGCGCGTGCGTTGACTCTCCGGCTGACCCTCCAGCGCCTCCCGCATCCGCTCCGCCCGCGCGAAGGGCGAGAGCGCAGCACTTTGACGCGTGGCAAGCGCCGCGACAGAGAGGCAGCTCGCGCAGAGCAGCATAGCCGTGCCCAACCGCAGCGCTTGGCGGAGTGCTGGACGGGAGCAACGCAAGGCAGGCCGCAAGACAGGCATAGACGCACGCGACGAATCAGGATCCAGAGCAGCTCCGATTATAGGTGGGTGAAGAGCAGGCAGACAGTGTTCGCGCGGGTGCCCCGTTTGCACTGCCCGGAAATCGTGCAGAGCTCCGCAGTTTACTCTCGATGTCATCCTGAACGCAGCACGCAGTGCGGAGTCAAAAGATCTGCTACTGCATTTTTCTCTATAGTAAAGTTGAGACTGTCCTAAAAGCCGCTTCAGCTCAGAGACGTGATCGTGACCAGGTGGAGGATGAAGCCACGCCAGCTAGTCACTTCTCCGTGCGGTGGCTCGACATCGATCATTGCGTCTCCCTTTCAACAAGAAGAAATTCGGGTGCCCCATTCTAGCGAATCGGGGTCCCCGGCGAGCGCGCTTGCTCGCTGGGGTGAAAGCTAGGGTGGGGTGGCTTCAGCAGAGTCAACATCATTCCAGCAGCGTTCCCACAACCTCCGGCGCGCTGCGCAATGCTGCATCGAGTTGCGATGCATCCTTGCCGCCAGCCTCGGCCATATCCGGACGCCCGCCGCCCGAGCCGCCAACCTTCTGCGCGAGCAGCCCGACGATCCTGCCCGCCTGCACTCGGCTGGTCAGGTCCTTGGTCACGCCCACGATCAGCGCCACCTTGTCCTCCTGCGTTGAACCCAGCACCACCACACCCGAGCCCAGCTTATTGCGCAGATTGTCCACCAGCGTGCGCATCTGGCCGCGGTCCACCGCTTCCACTCGCTGCGCCAGCACCTTAACGCCCTTGATCTCGATCGCCTGCTCCGCAGAAGACGAGACGGAGGAGGCCGCCGACTTCATCCGCGCCTGGTCCAGCTCACGCCGCAGCCGCTTGATCTCCTCGTCCTGCGCAGCGAAGCGCTGCCGCAGCGCCTCCGCCGGCGCAATCTCCGCACCCGCTCCGGCCACGTGCGTCGCCAGTTGCGCCGCTTCATACCCCCGCCGGAACTCGTTCAGCGCGCCCGTCCCGCTCACCGCTTCCACGCGCCGCACGCCGGAGGAGACGCTGCTCTCGCCGGTCAGCTTCAGCAGCCCGATCTCGCCCGTAGCGCCGGTGTGCGTGCCCCCGCAGAGCTCGGTCGAGAAGTCGCCGATCCTGACCACGCGCACCTTTTCTCCATACTTCTCGCCAAACAGCGCCATGGCGTGCATCTCGTTCACCGCAACATCGATCGGTACATCCACCATCGTGACCACGGGCGTATTCGCCAGCACCTGTGCGTTGGCGATATCTTCCACCTGCTGCAGCTCTTCGTCCGCCACGCCGGCGAAGTGGGAGAAGTCGAAGCGCAGCCGCCCCGGCGCGACCAGTGATCCGGCCTGCTTCACATGCTTGCCCAGCACCTCCCGCAGCGCCGCGTGCAGCAGATGCGTGCCGGTGTGGTTGCGCTCGATCGCGTGGCGGTAATTCGTATCCACCGCGGTATCGACCTTCATGCCGACCGCGAGCGGCTGCTTGACCACGACCCGGTGCGCGCGCACGCCCTGCACCGGCTGCACGCACCCGCGCACCTCAGCCACGATGGCGTTGTGATCGTCGGAATAGAACCAGCCCTGGTCACCCACCTGCCCGCCGCTATCGGCATAGAACGAGGTATGGTCGAGCACCACTTCGACCTCGTCGCCGGGCCGCGCATCGTGGACACCCGCGCCATCCTTTATTATGGCGAGCACTTCGCAGCCGGTGGAGACGAGCTGGCTGTAGCCCTCGAAGACAGTCTTCGGCAGCTCGCGGAATGCCGGAGATGCCGACGCTTTCGTGCCGCCTTTCCACGAAGCGCGCGCCCGCTCCTGCTCCGCCTGCCGCGCCCGTTCGAATCCGGTCAGGTCGAAGTCGATGCCTTGATCGCGCGCTGCATCCACCATGAAATCCAGAGGCAGGCCGTAGGTCTCGTACAGATGGAAGGCATCCTCGCCCGAATAGACGACGTGATCGCTGCCACGATTTTTGCTTGTAACCAGCGGCGCGAGATCCTGCTCCAGCCGCACCAATCCCGCGTTGAGCACACGATCGAACTGCCGCTCTTCCGCCAGCACGATCTTGCTGACGCGATCCGCGCCCTCGATCAGTTCCGGATACGCACGCCCCATCTCATCGCGCACGGCGAAGACCATCTCGTGCATGAACGGCTTCTCCTGTCCCAGCAGCCGTCCGTGGCGAATACCCCGCCGCAGGATCTTGCGCAGCACGTAGCCGCGGCCCTCGTTCGCCGGCTGGACCCCATCGCTGATGAGAAAGGTCACGGCCCGGGCATGGTCCGCGATGATGCGCAGCGAAGCGTCCGAGGCGGCTGCTCCATCCTTATATAGGGTGCCGGTCAGCTCGCTTGCCTTCTTGATCAGCGGCGTGAAGAGATCCGTTTCGAAATTCGAGATCTTGCTCTGCAGCACCGCCGCCACGCGCTCCAGGCCTGCGCCCGTGTCAATCGAAGGCTTGGGCAGCAGGTTGAGCTCCCCCTGCGCGCTGCGGTCGAACTGCATGAAGACCAGGTTCCATATCTCGACGTAGCGTGCGTCGTCTTCGCCGAAGGGTTTGTCTTCACCGGTCTCGGACGCTTCGATCCCCATGTCATAAAAGATCTCGGAACAGGGGCCGCAGGGGCCGGTATCGCCCATCTGCCAGAAGTTGTCCTTCATGCCCATTTCAAAGATGCGCTCGGCCGGCACACCCTGCTCCAGCCAGTAGGCATGCGCCTCTTCGTCGCGCGGCACGCCGCCCTCGCCCTTGAAGATGGTGACGTAGAGCTTGTCTTTCGGAAGGCCGAACCATTCCGGCGAGGTGACCAGCTCCCACGCATACGCGATGGCCTCGCGCTTGAAGTAGTCGCCGAAGCTGAAGTTCCCTAGCATCTCGAAAAAGGTGTGGTGGCGACGCGTGAAGCCGACGTTTTCCAGGTCGTTGTGCTTGCCGCCCGCGCGCACGCACTTCTGCGATGTGGTGGCGCGCCGGTAGTCGCGCTGCTCCAGGCCCAGAAAGACATCCTTGAACTGGTTCATCCCCGCGTTGGTAAACAGCAGGGTCGGGTCATGGGCCGGGACGAGCGAAGAGGAATGCACACGACGGTGGCCCTTCTGCTCGAAGAACTGCAAGAACATCTCACGAATCTCAGCGCCGCTGCGGTATTGCATGCTCGCAGTCTAACAAGTGCTGGCCGCACGGGCGGCCAAGGGACCTGCCGTCCAGGCAGACGCGGGACCTGCCGTCCAGGCAGACGCGCTTCGCGCCTTGTATCGTGGGAATCTCCAGCTCTCGCTTGGACGCGAACCTCATCCAATGCAGGAGCGGACCAGGGAGGCATCCACGGAGACATGCGCACGGTCTGCCTCTTCTGCATTGTGAGCCTCAGCCTGGCGGCGCACTTTTGTACCGCGCAGGCAATTGCGCGCGTCCCTGCGCTGGTAAACATTGACCAGGAGGGTGCGTCAGGATCGCAGTCATTCGGCATGAGCCCCAAGCCCAACCTCTTCCAACGTCTGGGCCGCTATTACGAACATGACTGGAATCCGAAGCCCGAGCCTGTGAACGCATCGGGAGCCAGCGCTACTCCGCAAAAGCGAGGACTGCCGTCCCCGTTGGAATCGCCGCCCTTTCCCAGCGCTGACTGGAGCTACGGCGGATCGCCCGATATCGGCGCGCCTAATCCGACCGGCACGCCGCTGATGACGGCGCTCTACGGTGCAGATCGCGCGGCCAAGGCGCGGAATCAGATCTACGGATGGATTGAGCCGGGGTTCAACTTTTCCACATCGGGACATACCAATCTTCCCGCCGGGTACGATCTCTACCCGAACAAGATCGAGCTGCATCAAGCGGTGATCTATGTGGAACGTATTCCGGATACCGTCCAGACCAAGCGCTTCGACTGGGGCTACCACCTGACCGCGTGGTACGGAGTGGACTATCGGTACACCACCCAGAAAGGCATCCTCAGCGATCAGTTGCTCAAGTACAACCGGCAGTATGGGTTCGATGTGCCCTTCGAATACATCGACCTTTACTTTCCCCGTGTCGCCCAGGGTATGAACATCCGGGTGGGGCGCTTCGCCTCCATGCCGGGCATCGAGGTGGAAGCTGCTCCATCGAACTATACGTTCACGCACTCGCTGCTGAGTATCTATTCGCCCTTCACCGTCTCCGGCATCATCGCCACATTCAAGCTCAGCGATCGGTGGCTGATCCAGGCCGGCATCACCGCCGGCAATGATGTCGCACCCTGGGCCGCCGGAGCAAAGCCTTCCACGGTCGCGTGCGCCGACTACACCACGCGCAGCGTGAATGACAATGTCTATCTCTGCGCGAACGGCATTAATTCCGGCGAGTACGCGTACGACAATGTGCAGCAATACGATGTCACCTGGTATCACCGCTGGTCAAAGACGCTCCATACGGCCTCAGAAGGCTGGTATATGTACCAGTTGGATGTGCCGGCCGTCGATGGTGTCGGAGGCAGTCCGCCGATCCTTCCGCTGGCCGGCACCTCGGGCGCGGTGTGTCCGCCGGGCGAGAGGCGCTGCACGGCTCCTGCCTGGGCGATCCAGAACTATATCAATCGGGAGTTCTCCTCCAAGCTGTATCTGTCCTTCCGCAACGAGTTCCTGGACGATCAGAAGGGGCAGCGAACCGGCTACCAGACACGCTACTCCGAGCACACCCTTGCTCTGGGCAAGTGGATCGGGACCACTGTCCTCATCCGCCCCGAATTACGGTACGGGCACAGTTACGATCTCGCCGCCTATAACGGTGGCCGGAATCACGGCCAGCTCACGTTCGATACCGACCTGACCTTCCACTTCTAACCTGTTGTCATCCTGAGCGGAGCACGCAGTGCGGAGTCGAAGGACCTGCGTTTACTTTGTCTCAATAGCGAGACGAAATGGATCACTCTTCCATCACGTCCGCCTCGCTCAGGCCCTCGAGCGATTCCTCTTCCGGGGCCCAGCGGCCCAGCACCTTCAGGATGGCGCCGGGAGAAAATCCAGCCCCCACCAGCCGGCGCAGCGCACGGGCTGTCTCCTTCTTATCGGCTGGCGGCTTCATGCGCTTGCGCGTGATGTACTGCCGCACCAGCGCCTCTTCGCTCACGTTGTCGTAGGCGGCATCGAGCGTCTTCGTCACCACTTCGGGATGCACGCCCTTCTGCATGAGTCCTTGCTGCACGCGGCGCCGTCCCAGCTTGTCGTTCTCCTGCCGCAGCCGCGTGTACTCGGCGGCAAAGCTTGCGTCATCGAGAAATTTGTACTCCTTCAACTTCGCCAACACCGCATCCATGATGCGCTCGCCCGCGTCGCCTTCTTCCACGCGAGGCCGCATCAGCCGTTTCAACTCCGCGACGGTGCGCATGCGCCGGCCTAGCGACGCCACCGCATACTCGAAGAGCGCCCCTTCTCCCAGCGGAGCGCGCGGCTTCTTCGGTTTGTTCGCTCCCCATGCCATGGTCTCAGTGCTGCGTTCGCAGGCCGGTCGTGCCGTTGTCGTTTGTCTGACTACCTGGCGATGTCCTGGTCCATTGATCGCACCAATCGTTCACCGTCTTGTACCAAAGCTGCGAATTCTGCGGCTTCTGCACCCAGTGGCCTTCATCCGGAAAGTACAGCATCTTCGACGGCACGTTCATGCGCTGTAGTGTGGTGAAGAGTTGCAGTCCCTCGCTCACGTCCAGCCGATAGTCAAGTTGGCTATGCACCACCAGCGTCGGCGTCTTGAACCTTGTTTCGGAGAGCATCGGCGACCAGCGCCGGTAGTTTAGCCGATTGCTCCAGGGTGTCCCTTTGAACTCCCACTCGTTGAACCATAACTCTTCCGTCGTCCCATACGCCGACTCTGGATTGAACATCCCGTCGTGCGACACGATGCACTTGAAACGATCGGTGTGCCCCAGGATCCAGTCCGCCATGTAGCCGCCGTAGCTCGCGCCGAGCGCGCACTCCCGCGTCTTGTCGATGAATGGATAGCGCAACTCCGCCGAGTCCAGCCCGCGCATCAGGTCGATGTACGCCTTGCCGCCCCAGTCGCCGTTGACGCCATCGGTAAACGCCTGCCCATAGCCGGTCGATCCGCGTGGATTCACCATCACGACCACATAGCCATCGGCCGCGAATAACTCCGGATTCCAGCGATAACTCCAGCTATCTCCCCAAGCTCCCTCGGGGCCGCCGTGAATAAGAAACTTCACTGGATACTTTTTGCTCGCGTCGAACCCCGGAGGCCTGATGACAAATCCCTCCACCAGCCGCCGGCCGGCACCCGCGAACCAGTAGCGCTCCATCTCCGGCAGGTCCAACTGCTGCAGGACGGCGGCATTCAGGTGCGTGAGCTGCCTGCGTCGATAGTGCGCGGAAGCGTCATTCCAAGGCAGTGCGCGCGCTCGTAGACGAGCGGTCCGCGCGCCATGCGCTTGCTCAAGGGATAGCGGTCGGCCGGGCGTCGCGGATACCGGCGTGTTCAGGTCACTCTCGCTGCGTGTGTCCGCCGCGCTCTCATTCGCGTCCTGATTGCTGAGGTCGACAACCTCAACCTCACTCGGCATGCGCACGGTCATCCGCGTGGCCAGCAGTGCCTTTCCATCCTGCGTCACATGCAGGTCGCCGAACTCCCCCAGCGCGGTCATGCGCGTGAGCTTGCCATCGAGGGTGGTGCGCAGCAGGGGCTGTTCGCCTTCATGGCCGCTGGTGAGATAGATCGTCTGCGAATCCGGCGCCCACACGAACTCGTCCACCCAGCGATCGAAGTTCGGCAGCACCTCGCGGAGCTGCTTCGTGGCGCGGTCGTATACGACCAGCCGGAACTTGTCGCTCTCATATCCCGCCCGTGCCTGCGAACGCCACGCAATCCACTTGCCGTCGGGCGAGTACGCCGGGCTGAAGTTGCCGCCGGCGCTGGTGGAAATCTTCACCGGCCTGGCACTCGGATTGGTCAGGTCCAGCGTCCAGATGTCCACGTGGGTGGAGATCGCCGGCACTGGATCGAGGTTCTCTTCAAACGCCAGCTCCTTGCCATCGGGAGAGAACGCGTAGGCATCCGGGCCGCCCAGCGCGAACGGCGGCACGTCATGCGGATCGCCCGGCGTCAGGTCCCGCGCCGTGCCACCGCTCACCGGCAGCAGGAAGAGATGGCTGCGGGTGTCGCCGGTGAAGGCGTTCCAATGCCGATAGAGCAGATGGGTGAAGATCTGCGCCTTGACCTTGGAGTTCACCTCAGCGTGCTGCCGATCCGTGTTGCACTGCTCCTGCTGCGAGCCCGCGGCACACTCCGGATAGACCGAGGAGGTGTAGAGGATCGACTGGCCGTCTGGCGACCACATCGCGCCATCCACGCCCATGGCCGCCGCCGTCAGCTTTGTGGCCGCACCCAGGTTGCCGCTCTTGTCGTCGAAATCGGCGAGGTAGATCTGCGGCGCACCCTCACGCGCACTGATGAAGGCCACCTGTTTGCTATCGGGCGAAAAGCGCCCACGGCTCTCGCCTGCCATGGATGCGGTCACCGGCTTCTCTTCTGCCGGACGCGAGCCCTCGCCGGTGGGCACCACCCACAGGTGGGAGGTCTTCCGGTTCTGGCTCAGGTCGACATCGGTTACGGAGAAGAGAACCCAGCGTCCGTCCGGCGACAACGCCAGATCGCCGAGCCGCCGCATCTTCTGCAGGTCCTCGAACTGCATCGCGCGTTTGGATGTTGGAGCGGCAGAGTTTTGAGTCCCGGAACTCTGCTGCCCAGAGCTTTGCGGTCCAGAGCTTTGCGCTGCGGCCGCGCGGCCCATAGAGAAGGGAACGGCGGCGACGAAGATCAGGAGCGTGGCCGCGGAGGTGGTACGAAGCATCGGGTGTCTCGCAGATGGAAGATTGAGACGGCGTCTCTCATCCTACCCTCTGGGGCCAATCACCCTCTGGAGCGTCAGACCGGGGTCAGCCCGGCGGCCCACGGTGCGAGGCAGCCAAACGTATTTGACCGCTCCTCAGCAGCGCAGTGTCTTTTTCCGCCGTGAACGCGTCTACTAGGAGGAAGGAGCATTGTCGTTCCGGTCCCACTATGAAGAGCCTTTCGCCGTTTGGCCGCCTAAGCCGCTTTCCGCACCGCAGCCTTGTTCCGTCGCTCGTCCTTGGAGGTTTCCTGTCTCTCGCCCTGACTCCGGCTTTGACCGCGCAGGTCAGCTTCACCGCGGTGCAACCGGCGGATGCGGGTTTCGGACCGCTGGACAAGAGCGCGCCCAACACGCCACCCGAGCAGATCATTCAGAAGTTCGCCGCCAAGGAATCGCAGTACCGGCGAGCGCTGGACAACTACACCTATACCCGCAGCGTAAAGATCCAGACCATCGATGACGACGGCAAGGTGGACGGCGAATACCAACAGGTCACGGATATTTCCTATGGACCGGACCACGCCAAGCTGGAGCACGTCACCTTCGCGCCGCAGAATACATTGCAGCGCATCATCATGACGCCGGCCGATATGTCGGATATCGAGCAGCGCCTGCCCTTCGTGCTCACGACGGAGGATCTGCCCCAGTACAACCTCACCTATGTCGGCAGGCAGAAGGTCGATGAACTCCAGACCTATGTCTTCGACGTGGTGCCCAAGACCATCGAGAAGAACCACCGCTATCTGCAGGGTCGTATCTGGGTCGATCAGCAGGATCTGCAGATCGTGCTGGTGAGCGGCAAGAATGTTCCCGACGATCTGCGCAAGGGCCACGAGGACCTATCGCTGCCCTTCGTCACCTGGCGCGAACAGGTGGACGGCCAGTACTGGTTCCCGGTCTACACCAAATCCGACGGCGTCCTGCACTTCTCCGGCGGCAAAGGCTACATGGCGGAAGACGTCCACACGCGCAACATCGTTCGCTACACCGATTACAAGCGGTTCAAGTCCGACGTGAAGATCACCTTCGAAGGGCAGGACATCTCCAACAACAACCAGCAGCCGCAGAACCAGCCGCAGCCGGCACCACCGCCGAAGTAGCTATGCAGACTATGGGCCTGCGCGCTACCGCACGGTCCGGTGGAAGTGCTCTGATGCTACAAACGCGGGCGATTGAACCATTCTCAGTTAGTCAGGTATGCGCTGAAAGATGGAGGTGGGGCGCAGCCTTTTCTTTAAGGAGAGGCTGCATTGGGTGTGACCTGGGCGCCCGCTCCTCATGCCGAGATCAGCGCGACCGCTACCAGCGCCAGTCCCATGCCTGCCTTCTGGCTGTGGGTGGTATGTTCCTTGAGCACCAGTGCCGCCAGCAGGATTGTCCCTGCCGGATAGAGCGACGATAGTACGGCGGCGATGTCCAGCCGCCCAGCCTGCGTCGCGATGGTGTAGAAGACGTTTCCCCCGGCGTCGAAGATGCCGGCGACCGCGGCTAGTCCCATCACCGTCCAGCTCATCCCGCGCACCGCCGTGCGTGCGTTGCGCTCCATATCCGGCGCCGCGCCCGGCGCGATCGGCGGTGCAGCCGTCAGCGATGCCGTCATGGTGGACTCGCCCGCGCGGCCGCGCCGCATGCTCACCAGCGTGATCACCGCCGCCAGAGATGCGCTCACCACGCGTGCACAGGCCAGCGGCCACAGCACGCCGCCGTGTCCCGCCAGCTTCAGCAGGATGAACAGAAACCCGAAGCTGATGCCTGCCGCGGCGCCCAGCATCAGGCCCTGCGCGGAAGACCGCGCACCCGGCGCCCGGGCGATCATCCAGATGGCCACCGCCGCTACCGCGAAGCCGATCCATCGCCGTGGCCGTGGCAGCCCTTCCGTCGCAAAGGCCCACACCACCGGCAGCGCCGCCGCCAATACCCCGCTCAGGGCAGCCGTAATGCCCATGCTGCCCAACGCCAACGCTTTGTAGAGGAAGATGACGCCGACCCCGCCGGCCGCGCCCGCCGCTACTCCGTAGAGCACCGGCCCCGCATCCGGCAGCGCAGCTCGCGTGGCCAGCGCCACCGCCACCAGGACCGCCAGACTGAGCGCATGCGAGATGGCCACCACTGCCGAGGAGCGGATGCGCTGCGCCGCAATCCCACCGATGAAGTCGCTCGTGCCCCAGATCGTGGCCGATGCCAGACTCAGCCCGGCCGTCATACCCGCGCCGCTCATGGCTGCCCTGCGCCGCTCATGACTGTTCCGCACCGGTAATGTTTGCCGGAGCGCCCGTGCTTGTGGGAACGCCCTTGCTTGCGGAAGCGTCATGGTTGCTGGAGCGAAGTTGCCGTGGGGTAGTAGCCTCGCTTGGTCACGACATCTAGATTCGGCCGCTCCACATGCACATCGAGCTGGCGGAATTTGCTGTCCAGCAGCGGGATGTGGCTGTAGTAGCCGAGCGTGTACTGCGTGCGCACCTCCGCCATAATGCGTGCGAAGCTGCGCTCGATGCCGTCGCGGGAGAACTCCGCCTCCAGCACGCCGCCGGTTGCCGTGGTGTAACGAGGCAGCACGTTCTCCGCCGGAATGAGCGGTAGATGCACCCGGTCCAGATAGCCGATGCCGAAGGTTGCCGCGTCGCCCACTGTGGTGGCGTACACCTGCTCCTGGTTTCCCTGCAAATAGCGGATCACCTCTTTGACGCTGGCCTTGGAGCGCGCATCCTTGCCGTCGCTGATCACATAAATGACCCGTCGCCGCCCCTTCTCCCGGTTCGACAGCGACTTGCCCGCTGCAAGAATCGCGTCCGAGAGTGTGTGCGTCTCGCGCGGAATCACCAGCTCCAGGCTGGCGGGGGTGTTGCGCGACAGGTTGGGGTCCACAATCTTGCTGTTGATGACAGGACCCGATCCCGCCAGAGGACCACCGCCCGAGGGCACACCCATATCCGCGCCACTGGTCTGCGACCGGGCCAGTACTGCCGGCAGCCGGTTGCCCAGGGCCGCCGTGAAGGTCGTCTGCTCGGTCACGCCGTTGGCATAGGTGAACACCGCCACTTCATCGCTCGGCGTGAACGCTCCCTGCAGCGCGCTCAAGCTCTCGTTCACCTTGTTCATGGTGTCTTTCTGCAGGCTCTGATCGATCACAAACGCCACCGACAGCGGCACCGGATCCACGCTGAAAAAGGAGATGTGCTGCCGCTGGCCGTTCTCGTAGATGCGGAAGTCCCGGAACGTCAGCCCGGCGACCTGCTGGTGGTTGCGGTCCAACACCGTTACCGGCACGGATACGTAGTTCACCGGCACGCGGATGGTAAATCCCTTCGCCTCTTCCGCATTCTTGGGCACGAAGGGAGGCTCCTGCTGCGGCGGTCCGTCGGGCGAGGGGCCGCTCGGCGCCGGCGGCGCTACCGCGGGAGGCACGATCTGCTCTCCCGGTGTGGCTTTCCCGCGCGCCGCCTGGCTCGCCAGGCTCTTCACGCTGTTGTCGTTGGTATTTTGATCCTGGTTTTGATCCTGGCCGCCCTGCACTGCGCTGGGGGCATCCGGCACGCTCTGCGATTGCGGCGCATCGGGTGCGCTACCGTTCTGCTGCTGCGCTTGCCCCGCCTGCACCGCGGTTGCCGTTGGAACCACCAACGCTACCGGGACCGCCAACGCTACTGCCAACCACGCATGCCTCACAGCCCAACCCCCGAAGAGAACCCACTGGCTCGCCGCGCAAGCCGCGCCGGCTCTGCCTATATAGATAGATGCGACCCTGCCCGCCACGCGGGTAGGCCAGTGTCAGCCTACCAGATGGACGCGCCCCGGCTGCGGAGGTGAGGCCTCGGCGTCACTCCCGTGGCATTACCGCTGCGCCAGTCCGGTGCGCGCCGCCAGCAGCTCCGGGAAGAAAGTCAGCTCGAGCGCCTGCCGCAGAAAGCCCACGCCGCTTGACCCGCCGGTCCCCGGCCGGAACCCGATAATCCGCTCCACCGTCTTCATATGCCGGAAGCGCCAGAGCTGGAAGTACTCCTCCACATCCACCAGCTTTTCGCACATCTCGTACGCGTCCCAGTACTCGTGCGGATGCTCGTAAATCGCGCGAATCACTGCCACAAGTGCTTCGTTTTGCTGATAGGGCTGGCTCCAGTCGCGCTCCGTGCTCTCCGGCGGGACGGCGAACCCGCGGCGCCCCAGATACCTCAGAAATTCGTCGTACAGGCTGGGCGCTTCAAGCGCCGCTTCGAGATCCCGCTGGATCGCGGGATCGTACACGAACACCCGGATCGCCTCCCGATTCTTGTTGCCCAGCAGAAACTCCAGCTTCCTGTACTGGGAGGACTGGAAGCCCGACGCATGACCCAGCACCCCGCGAAACTCCAGATACTCCGAGGGCGTCAGCGTCTCCAGCACCGCCCACTGGTCGAAGAGCTGCATCTGGATCAGCTTTGCCCGCGCCAGGATCTTGAAGCACGGATCGAGCCGGTCGTGCTGCACAAAGCGGATGGCCGCGCTCAGCTCATGAATCAACTGCTTGATCCATAGCTCCGTCACCTGATGCTGGATGATGAACAGCATCTCGTCATGATGGGGCGGCTGCGACAAGGGACGCTGCTGCGACAGCAGCTCCGGCAGGCACAGATACCCGGCGTAGCTCAACCGGCCTTCCAGGTCGGTCACGATCCCCGCTTCCAGCGGCCGTTGATTTTCCTTCACTGCTCCACTCTTTCCTTCACCGCTCCACTCTACGGCCCGTTCCGCCGAGTGGCAAAGCGCTCTCGTCGTGGACTCCATACGATTCCTTCGGTCGAATCAGCATCGCCGCACTCAGCGAACTGAGCGACGCCAGCCCCACCGCGATCCACAGCACGTTGCGATACCCGGCAACGAAGGCCTCGCCCACGGCGTGCCGTTCCCGCTCGTCATGGGTCTGGATCGCCCCCAGCTTGGCGCGCTGCTTCTCGATTGACTGCCGTTCGCTGGACGCGAGCGAAAGCGCATCCAGCCTTTGCCCCAGATGATGATCGAAGCTCACCGTCAGCACCACGCCCAGGGCCGCGACCGCGACCAGCCCCGCAACCCGCGAGACAGCGTTGTTGATACCGGAGGCCGTGCCGATGGTGTCGTCCGGCACGGAACTCATCACCACTGTCGTCAGAGGCGCAACGCTGACCGCCATGCCCAGCCCCAGCACCACCGCCGCGGGAAAGAACGTGCTCCAATAGGAGCCGCCCACACCCGGCAGAGCGAAGAGAAAAAATCCCGCTGCGGCGATCAGCGGACCAACCATCAGCGGCAGGCGCGCCCCATACTTCCGCACCAGCCCGCCAGACCATCGCGAAAGCAGGAAGATCAGCAGGATCAACGGTAGAAACGCCGCGCCTGCCTGCGTCGCCGTGTATCCCTGGATCTGGATCAGGTCCAGCGGAAAGAAGAACAGCACGCCGTTGAAGCCGGTATAGAGCAGCAGCGTCAACAGATTCGCGCCGCTGAAGTTGCGCGAGCGGAAGAGCCGGAAGGGAACCATCGGCGCAGCAGTCACCGCCTCCACCCACACAAAACCTGCCAACGCGGCCACGCCGATCGCGCCCGCCACCGCAGCGCCCACGCACTTATTTCCCGCCTCGATCAGCGCGAAGACGATGCCTCCCAGACCCACCGTCGCCAGCACCGCTCCGGCTGCATCCACTCCATGCTGCGTGCCCGCACTCTTGCTCTCCGGCACCCGCGCCAGCGCAATCCACACCACCGCCACCGCTAGTGGCAGGTTTAGAAAGAACACCCAGCGCCACGACCCATGCTGCACTAGCCAGCCGCCCATTACCGGCCCCGCCGCCGCCGTCATGGCGGTAAAGCCCGACCAGGTGCCGATCGCCTGCCCTCGCTTCTCCGGCGGGAACGATGCGCTGATCAGCGCCAGGCTTCCTGGCACCAGCAGAGCCGCGCCCACACCCTGAACGCCGCGCGCCAGGATGAGTTGAAGAATGTTCGGAGAAAGTCCGCACCACGCCGAGGCCGCCGCAAACAGCACCACTCCGATCGCGAACACCCGCCGCCGTCCATACTGATCGCCCAGCGATCCCCCCACCAGCAGCAGCGCTGCCAGCGTCAGCGCATAGGACTCGACCACCCACTGCAGTTGGCTCACCGAAGCGTGCAGCGCGTTCTGCAGCGCCGGCAGCACCACGTTCACTACCGTTCCATCGATGAACGCCATGCTGGTGCCCAGGATGGTTGCCGCCAGCACCCAGTTGCCGCATCGCGTCGACCCCACCGCGGCGGAGGCACCCAGGATGCTCGCTTCGTCACACGGAGGTCGGGCAAAGTTGGCCATGGAGATCTATCGAGCGCTGCCGCCTCCTTGGGACGGGAACATGCAACAACGCCGCTGCTCCATGCTGACACAGCGCGGTGCTCCAGCTAACAGAGTTAGATGAATATGTTGAAGGATGAGCGGCAGCCCGCAGGAGGCTAGTTTGGTTTAAGCGATTTATGTTGACATGCCTGGGGGCGAACTATGCGGTACAAGACAGGAAGCAAGCAGATGATGGCCGCGGCAAGAAAGAACGCGAACGCGGATATGGGGACCGCTCGATAGTGTTGGTAGAAAGCAAAAGCTATGACCGCACAGCTTGTGACTAGAGCAATTGTGACTTGTATCTGGCGTTTGTCGAACATAGTGCCTCCTGAGACG
>JBPCNO010000062.1:0-13512 GCA_051001135.1 Acidobacteriaceae bacterium | reverse complement strand
GCTGAAGGCGGTGCTGCACGAGATCGAGGAATCGAATGGGCAGATCATCCTGTTCATCGACGAGTTGCACACGCTGGTGGGGGCGGGCGCGGCGGAAGGAGCGATCGATGCCTCGAACATGCTGAAGCCGGCGCTGGCGCGGGGAGAGCTGCGCGCCATCGGCGCGACCACCTTGAACGAGTACCGCAAGTACATCGAGAAAGATGCGGCGCTGGAGCGGCGCTTCCAGATCGTGTATGTGGGCGAGCCCAACGTGGAGGACACCATCGCCATCCTGCGCGGTCTGAAGGGACGCTACGAGGCGCACCACAACGTGCGCATCAAGGATTCGGCGATCGTGGCGGCGGCCGTATTGTCGCACCGCTACATCTCGGACCGCTTCCTGCCGGACAAGGCGATCGATCTGGTGGATGAGGCCGCGGCTTCGCTGGCTATCCAGATCGGGTCGGTGCCGACGGAGATCGATCAACTGGAACGCGAGGCCACGTCGCTCGAGATTGAGAAAGAGGCGCTGAAGCGCGAGACCGATCCGAACTCGATCGAACGGCGCGAGGTGGTAGAGCGGCAGCTCGCGGCGCTGAAGGAGAAGATCATCGGACTGCGCGCGCGCTGGCAGACGGAACGCGGCGCGATTACCCGGGTGAGCGAGCTGAAGAAGAAGATCGAGGCGCTGCGCTTCGAGATGGAGGAGCAGACGCGCAAGGGAAACCTGGAGCGGTCGGCGGCGATCCAGTACGGCGAGCTGCCCAAGGCGGAGGCGGAGCTGCGCAAGCTGGAGGCAGTGCAGGATGCGGCGGCATCCGGCGAGCGCCGCATGCTGAAGGAAGAGGTGGATGAAGAGGACATTGCCGCGATCGTGAGTAAGTGGACCGGCATCCCGGTATCGAAGATGCTGGAGGGCGAGGTGAACAAGCTGGTGCACATGGAAGAGCGGCTGCGCCAGCGGGTAGTCGGCCAGGACGAGGCGCTGGCGACGGTGGCGAATGCGATTCGCCGCTCCCGCGCTGGGCTGAGCGACCCCAAGCGGCCCATTGGCTCGTTCATCTTTCTGGGGCCGACGGGCGTGGGCAAGACGGAGACGGCGCGCGCTCTGGCGGAGTTCCTGTTCGATGACGAGCAGGCGATGGTGCGCATCGACATGAGCGAGTACATGGAGAAGCACGCCGTGGCCCGGCTGATCGGCGCGCCACCGGGATACGTGGGCTACGACGAGGGCGGCCAATTGACGGAGGCAGTGCGGCGCAGACCGTATGCGGTGATCCTGTTCGATGAGATCGAGAAGGCCCACCCCGATGTCTTCAACGTACTGCTGCAGGTGCTGGACGATGGGCGGCTGACCGACTCCAAAGGACGGACGGTGGACTTCAAGAACACCGTGCTGATCATGACCTCCAACCTGGGAGCGCATGCGTTGAGCGCCGAGGCGCTGAGCAGCGAGTCGGCCTTCGACCTGGCGCGCGAACAGGTGATGGAGGTATTGAAGGCGAGCTTCCGGCCGGAGTTCCTGAATCGCGTGGATGACATTGTCATCTTCCGGCCGCTGGGCGAGGAGCAGTTGGTGCACATCATCGATCTACGGTTGGAGGATCTCAAGCGGCTGCTGGCGGACCGCAAGATCAGCATCGAGCTGACGGATGCGGCGCGCCACCAGTTGTTCATGACAGGGTACGACCGGGCCTACGGTGCGCGTCCGCTGAAGCGGGCCATCCAGCGGCTCATTCAGGATCCGCTGGCAGTCAAGATCCTGGATGGCGACGTGCTGCACGGGGATCACGTGCGGGTGGACGCCGATCCGTTGAATAGCCGGCTATTGTTTGAGGTGGTGCGGCCGGAGGTGGCGGTGGGGGCATATAGCAGCTAGATCCTCAATTCTGCCCAAAATCCCGGGGTTCGCGGATCGCTCGCCGGGATGGAAGCGAAAAACCCCACCCTAGCTTCGCTAGGATGGGGTTTCGTATATCTCAACCCGGATATTTCAATCCGGGTAGCGCAGTTCAGAAGCTAAGGGAGTGGCACAGCGGCGGTCGGCACGTCGGAGATGTCCTGCAGCACGCGGTTGATGGTGGTCTCCGTAGGGGTGGACGGAATGTGGAGCTTGCGGGTGGCCTTTGAGGCGGTCTGGCAAAGCTGATAGCGATTGGGAATTTCGCGGCTGGCAGCGTACACGAGGGTAGATCTCAGGAGGTGCCTCCTTGGTGAAGCCTGGTTACGGTGAGCTGCGGGGCCTGCGGGAGGGGATGCGCGCGGGCTGCAAGGGTTCCGGAAAAAGCTCCGTACCTTCATTCTACCTGAACCGCTTGGGCGAGTGGCCCTCCGAGGCTAAAAGCCCTTCCTTTTGCGTCAGTTACGAATGGCCCGAAGGCGGTCTGAAGCAACCACTGGGTCTTCAGAGGCGGCCACTGCAACGCGCGGAATTCCTTGCAGGTCGGGTAGGACGTGGACCCCCGTAAGGTGAGCTTCGTTGAGGAGTTGCTCGATCGCGGACTGCTGGCCCTGGCCGATCTCCAGCAGCAGATGGCCCCCGGGAACCAGCGCCGCGGCGGCGCCGGGAATGAGGCGGCGATAGAGGGTGAGGCCGTCGGGGCCGGCGAAGAGCGCTGTGTGCGGTTCGAAGTGGACGACCTGTGGTTCGAGCGGCTCGTCGTTCCCGACGTAGGGCAGGTTGGAGACGATGAGGTCGAAGTGCTGGCCTTCGAGCGCCTTCAGCAGGTCGGATTGAAGAAAGCGAATGCGCCCGGAGACGCCGTGGGTCTGGGCGTTCTGCTGGGCGATAGCGAGGGCGGCCGAGGAGATATCGGTGGCCGTGACGGTGGCGTGCGGGTACTGGAGCGCCAGGGTGACGGCGAGGATTCCGGACCCGGTTCCGACATCCAGTAAGCGCATTGGATCGCGCGCACCGAGTGTGACTGCGGCTTCCATCGCAGCTTCAACGATGTGTTCGGTCTCCGGTCGCGGGATGAGCACGGCAGGCGTGACGCGGAAGGGACGGCCGTAGAACTCCTGTACACCGGTGATGTATTGGACGGGCTCCTGCTGTTGGCGGCGCACGATGGCACCGTCATAGGCGACGCGCTGCTCTTCGGGCAGCGGGCGCTCGGGATGGGTGAGCAGGTCGGCGCGGGTGAGGCCTGTGATGTGCAGCAGCAGAAGTTCGGCATCGCGGCGGGCTGTAGGCGAGGGGTTAAGGCGCTGAGTTGCTTGCGTGATGGCTTGCTGCAGTGTGGCGACAAGGGCCTCCGGCGGTCGTGGAATGATGCGGTCTCCCACCCTTCCCCTTCGACTGCGCTCAGGGTCAGGATGGGGCACCCGGCTTTTTCATGCAACCTGGACACCGCCCTGCAACCTAAGTTGCAGGCCGTCCGCGGACCGGATCGGCACGGAATGCTATACTACGTTAACGCTTAGCTTGGGTCGCGAGAACTTCTCGCCCTGAAAGCGCCAGCAGCAGTTTCTTGTGATGAAACCGCTTCTTGCCCGTTTTCTTTCCCGAACCTCAAGCGTTGTCGCTCAGCAGTAGTTGGAGCGGCGGTCAGGGGCAATGGCCCGATGGCTTAGGCATCGTTCGGTAGAGCGGAAGTCGACAGAAGTGTTCGTCGAGTTGTTGATAGTACCCACCGTTTTCCCTGCGTACATTTTTTTTAGCATGATCCCGCTCATTCGACAGACGGGAGATGCACTCGTAGCTCGTCCGGCTGAAGCCCGGCGAGACTAAAGGACATACGTGAACCAATTTTCTGATTTTGATATTTCCTCGGTGCTCAAGAAACGTCTTGCGGCAGCGAACTTTGTAACACCGACCCCGGTGCAGGCAGGCGCGATTCCGCCGGCGCTCGAAGGCCGGGACGTACTGGCAACGGCGCAGACGGGAACGGGCAAGACCCTGAGCTTTCTGGTGCCGATTATTGAAAAGCTGCGGGCCATGGAGCAGGAGAGCCCCCAGATTGCACCGCAGGCCGCGCCCCAGGCGCAGCCCATACAGCAGCAAGGAGGCCGTGGCCGCGTTTCTGGCCGCTCAGGCCAGAACAACAGAGCGAACTATGGGTCGATCAAGGGGCCCATCAAGCCGATCTCGGCGCTGATTCTGCTGCCAACACGCGAGCTGGCCATGCAGGTGGAGAAGGTGTACCGCGAGCTGATGTCGGGCGACGGCATGCGCTCCGCACTGGTGGTTGGCGGGCTGGCGGAAGGGCCGCAACTGGATTCCATCCGGCGCGGCGCACGGCTGATGATTGCGACGCCCGGACGGCTCGAGGACTTCCTCGACCGCAAGCTGGTGAAGCTCGAACAGGTCGAGATCCTGGTGCTGGACGAGTGCGACCGCATGCTGGACATGGGTTTCAAGCCCGCGATCAAGCGCATTGTCGCCAAGCTTTCGCCCGGACGGCAGACGCTGTGCTACTCCGCTACGCTGGACACGCAGATGCGCGAGGTGGTGCGCGAGTATCTGAAGGACCCGGTGCGCATCGACATCAGCACCACGCTCAAGCCGGCGGAGAACGTCGCGTTGCAGATGTTCGAAGTATCGGCGGAGAAGAAGCATGAGCTGCTGGAGCACCTGCTGGGCAAGGACCAGGGCAGCTTTCTGGTCTTCACCCGCACCAAGCATGGCGCGGACAAGATCGCCAAGCGGCTGGAGCGGGGCGGCTGGTCGGCCACACGCATTCACGGCGACCGCAGCCAGTCGCAGCGGAGCGCGGCGCTGAAGAGCTTTGCCATGGGCGGCCACCGCATTCTGGTGGCCACCGATGTTGCGGCGCGCGGGATCGACGTTCCGCACGTGGCGCACGTGGTGAACTACGACATGCCACGGGAAGCGGAAGACTTCGTGCATCGCATTGGCCGGACCGGACGCATGGCGAGAAGCGGCATCGCTTCCACCTTTGCCATGCCGGAAGAGCGCGGCGATGTGAAGAAGATCGAGCGCAAACTGGCGATCTCCATGAAGCGCTTCCGCGTGAGCGCGAACACCAGCGTCGCGTCAGGCATGGCGCACGCGTAACCTCGCAGGCGTGAGAACACAAGGGCGGCCACAAGATGGCCGCCCCTTTTTTATGCGTCAAAATCCGAGTTATGGCCGGGTTGGAAAGACGCCAGTCTGACAGATGGAATAGATCATGTGAGCGGGCGTAATGGCCCGGAGATCCGGGACGGCAAAGGTGGTTCGTCCGTCGCCGCCGTAGATGGTTCCGATTAGGGAGAAAAGGGCCGTGTATTGTTGGATCGGCACCAGCCGCCCGTCTGCCGGAATGCCTATGGTGAAGTTGAGATAGGGCGTGAGAATAACTTGTCCTACATAGTCACTGGTGCTGCAACCGACCCCCGTGCCGACGCTGGCGTATGCGTCCGCCCCGTAGTGTCCGATCACCGCAGTGTCGGTGTTGAGCTCCTGCAATTGGGTGGGATCGAGCGCGCCCGCGTCGCCCTTCTGGCCTTGCGCGCCGGTCGGACCCACCTGGCCTTGGGGTCCAGCCGGCCCCGCCGGTCCATCAGGACCAGTATTGCCAGTGGGACCGATAGGGCCAATCGGGCCGGCAGCGCCAGCGGGACCAATGGGTCCTGTCGCTCCGGCGGGACCTGCAGGCCCAGTCGCTCCGGGGAGACCGGGCGCACCCGGTGCACCGGGAGGTCCTTGCAGGCCGGGAAGGCCTTGCGGACCCTGTGGGCCTTGGGGACCAGCCGGGCCGGTCTGACCGACGGCGGCCGTAAAGAGCGTGAAGAGGTGTGATCCGCCATTCTGGAGAAAGAGCAGGTAAGTTCCGGCGCCAATGCCGGAGGGCAACTGTGCTGTCACCGTGGAGTTGCTGGAGCTGACGATGGTGAGCGTCATCCCGCCGAGCGTGACAGCCGGCGTTCGTTGCCCAAATCCCGTTCCGTTGACGATGATCTGCGTTCCGGCAGTATTTTCCGTCACGCTCGAGACGATGGGGAGAGAGGTATCCGCCGCCATAACGACAGCGGGAGTGGCAAGAAGCAGGGCAAGACTGAATAAACGTAGAGACATGACTTCCCTTTCGTGCCGGATAACCGGCCTGTCTATGAAATCGAGGTCCGGGTGGCCGAATCTGGCCTCACTCGACCTGGTCTTGTCTGCTTGAGGCCTGGACGGACCGGAGCACGGCGAACAAATCTGCGCTCACCTATGAAAGCGACGTTCAAGGGAGAATCGCCTCACGCAAAATGAAGAAAAATGGGGCAACCGGTTGCGTCCTGCAACCAACCGCACATTGCTTGCGGAGCGACTGGATCGGACAGCTCGGCTACGGTGAGGCGCTTAGTCTGATTTAGAGCAAGAGCGACGTACTATATGTCACGGAAGCGGAGCGTGAAGCAGGGCTTGGGCGCTGTCTGGGGTGAGTTGGCGGGCAGGCCGGGGATGGGCTGGTCGAGAGCCGGGGTCGAGAGCCGGTGCGGTGCGGGCCTTGGTGGAGTGGAGGAGGAATTGAGTTTGGACCAGGCCTTTTCGATGTGGTTCACGTCCCGGAAGTAGTGCGGCAGAGAAAGCAAGTGGATTTGGAACGTCCGGTGCGCTGGCGCACGCCAGCCGCTCTGTGCGCGCTGAGATTGTCGCTCAGGATCAGCTTGCCAGCTTCAGGAACTCGTCCTTGACATCGGCCAGTATGGGCAGCTTGAGCTGCTTGAGATGTGCGTTGACCTTGCGCGCCTTTTCCGAGCTGAGATCGTCCTGGTACATCTCGCGCACTTTCTCGGCGCTGGGATATTTGTGAAAACGCTCCTGCTCGGTGCGGGTGCGCTTCTGGACATCTTCGAGGAGCGAGCGGTCGTGCTCGCCGTACCGGTCGGGACTGGCCCGCAAGATCGGTTCGAAGACGTGACGATCGAGAAAGCGGACGAGCTCGTCCTTGCTGGCCATCGCAGATCCCCCCTATAGGTTGGGATGCGGGGTAAGACAGGCGCTGCTTCCTTCGATTGATTGAAAATGCCCAGTGGCTGTGGCTGAATAGAGAGGCCGGTGCAGTTTCCGGCAAGGAGCAATTTTGGTTGAGTTGAGCTGGCTCCCACGGATCGACGGGTGGGGTGAGGCGATCAAGAGGGCCGCGGCATTGCCAACGGCTGCCGAAGCGTGGCGAGAGCTGCAGCGGCTGGCCAACAGTCGCATCGACTTCATGGAGACGGCGAAGCTGGACCGGGTGGCGCAGAAGCTTTTTCTGCAGCGCGGCGCGCCGCCCGCGGCTGTTCCGCCGGTGCGGCTGGCGCTGCTGGGCTCATCCACGTTGAAGCATCTGGTGCCGGGGATTCGGGTCGGCGGTCTGCGGCGCGGTCTGTGGGTGGAGGTCTTCGAGGGCGAGTACGGCCAGTACCGGCATGAGCTGATGGATAGCGCGTCCGCGCTGCACGCATTTCGTCCCGACATGGTGCTGCTGGCGCTGGACAGCTACCATCTGGCGGAGGGCGGCACCGCTGAAGCAGCGATGGAGACCATGCGCGCGTGCTGGCAGATGGCGCAGTCCATGGGTGCTACCGTGCTGCAGCAGACGGCGCTGCCGGTCTTTCCGCGGCTGCTGGGCAACAATGAGCAGCGGCTGGCGGATTCTCCTGCGGCTACCGTCGATCGCATGAATGCGCAGTTGCGGGAAGCTGCCGACGAATCGGGCGTGCACCTGCTGGCGGTCGATGCCTACGCGGCCGAGGATGGAACGCGGGTGTGGCACGATCCGGTGTTGTGGCATCGGGCCAAGCAGGAGGTGCATCCGCGCGTCTCGCATATCTACGGCGAACTGGTGGGGCGCTTGCTGGGGGCGCTGCGCGGACGTTCGGCCAAGTGCCTGGTGCTGGACCTGGATAACACACTGTGGGGCGGCGTCATCGGAGACGATGGTCTGGGGGGCATTCTGTTGGGGCAGGGTAGCGCCATGGGCGAGGCTTACGTGGCCTTCCAACGGTACGCGCAAAGACTGTCGCGGCGCGGCATCGTGCTCGCCGTATGTTCAAAGAACGATGCGGCCAATGCGCTTGCGCCGTTCGAGCAGCACCCGGAGATGGTGCTGCGGCGCAAGGACATCGCCTGCATGACGGCGAACTGGCAGGACAAGGCCGCCAACCTGCGGCAGATCGCGGCGCAATTGAACCTTGGCCTGGATGCGCTGGTGTTTGCGGACGACAATCCCTTCGAACGCAACCTGGTGCGGCAGGAGTTGCCGGAGGTGCTGGTGCCGGAGCTGCCGGACGATCCTTCGTTCTATGCGCAGACGTTAGCCGACGCGGGATATTTCGAAGCCGTAATGGTTACAGAAGCAGACCGCGAACGCAGCGGACAATACCAGGCGAACGCCGCCCGCGAGACGCTGCGCGGGAGCGCCACCGATCTGGCGGGATATCTGCGCGGTCTGCAGATGGAGCTGGTGGTACGGCCCTTTGATCAGATCGGTCTTGCGCGCATCGTGCAGCTCATCAACAAAACCAACCAGTTCAACCTGACCACCCGGCGCTACCTGGAGCCGGAGGTGAGCGCGATGATGGCCGATCCAACCGTGGTGACGTATCAGATGCGGCTGCTCGATCGCTTTGGCGACAATGGCGTGATCGCGCTGCTGATCGGACGGAAGAAGGGCCAGTTACTCGACATAGACACGTGGCTGATGAGCTGCCGCGTTCTGGGCCGCGAGGTGGAGGAGGCGTGCCTCAACGTGCTGGCCGCGGGCGCACGCGCACTGCGCGCGGAACGCATTGTGGGCGAGTATCGCCCCACGGCGAAGAACGGCATGGTGCGGGAGCTCTACGGAAAGCTGGGCTTTACACTGGAGGGCAGCGATGCCGACGGCAATACACGCTGGTCATTGGAACTGGCAGACTGGGAGCCGAAGCCGGTGATTATGCGCGTAACACACCAGGAAGTGGCCAGCGGGGCAGGGACGGGCAATGGAACAGGCAGAGATCTACAGCCAGCTTACTGAGATCTTCCGGGACATCTTCGATGACGACACACTGGTACTTCGTCCGGATATGACCGCGGCGGATATCGAGGACTGGGACTCTTTCAACCACATCAACCTGATCGTGGCGACGGAGGCGAAGTTCGGTATCAAGTTTCAGACATCGGAGATCGAGTCCCTGAGGAACGTGGGCCATTTCGTTGAATTGATCGAGAAGAAGCTGGCGGCGCAGAAGCGTTGAGCGCCTCGAATATTCCAGTGGTCACCTCAGGCCAGAAGAAGATCCTTCGACTCCGCATTGTGTGCTGCGCTCAGGATGACACGCTGGTTGGGGATGGACTCACATTCATAATGAAGATGCAGTAACAATGCAGGAGACCTCCGAAAGAGTGGAGAGCAATATCCGCGAGCGCAAGCGGCGGGGCTATGCGGCCTATCTGCTGCTGGTGCTGCTGCTGCCACTTGTCTGCCTGCTGCTGGCGTTTCCGATTGCGCGCTCACAGCGTTTCCTTGAAGTGTCGCGGCGGCCGCTGTGGCATGCGACGGACTACCGCTTCAGCGACGAAATGCGCAACTGCGAGGTCGTGATCGTGGGGGACTCGTCGGGCATGATCGGCGTCGATCCCCACGTGGTAGAGGCGCGCACCGGCTGGAAGACCTGCAACCTGGCCGTGCCGTACATGGTCACGGCGGTGGCGGGCACGTCGATTCTGGACCACTATCTGGCGGAGAACCCGCCGCCGCGCTTCATCGTGTTTCACTTCAGCTCCACGCACCTGCGCGCCCCGGCGCTGGACGAGGAGAATGGCGTAATTGATGCGTGGCTGGCGGCGGATGAGCGCTTCACGCCATTGCAGGCGACATCGCTATTCCTTCGCCACCCGAAAGACAGTCTCTACTTTGCCGCTGAGCTGTGGCGGCAGTTTCTCAGTACCAACCAAATGCTGCGGCCGGACTGGTCGGGGCAGACCTATGCGCGCGATGTCGCTGCGCAGCGCGCGCACCATGGCTGGATGGCGCAGCCGGGTACGGCGTGGGATGTGGTGTGCGGATGGCAGCCGCCGTCGGTCGAGGTGGATCGCGGCTACCTGGACCGGCTGATTGCCCGCTATAGCAAGCCAGGCACGCAGGTGGTGATCTGGGAAAACCCGAGCCGCGCCTGCGACACACACATCGAGCAGTACCGCGCGGATGATCGCGCGCTCGGTCTGCCGCCGCCGCAGGTGTACCCCATCGGCGAGTTTGCGGACGCCTTTCACCTGAATACGGTGGGCGCTGCGCGCAACTCCGAGGCGCTGGCGGTGGCGATGTTGGAGCGGAGCGGGAAAACGCGCTAGCGAAAAGGCAAACGCAGGTCCTTCGACTTCGTCGCTTTTCAAGCGACTTCGCTCAGGATGACGGTCACGATGTCGAGAAGTGACCTAAAACTGGAAGTAGAGGAAGCGGCTGGTGTTCTCCATGAAGGCGAGCGACAGCAGCAAGGCAATGCCCAGGGTGAGCGCCCAGGTGAGATTCGGCTGCCAGAGCAGATGACGGCCGAGCCATCCGGTGGGCGGCTGCACGCCTTCCGCGGATTCGAAGCGCGCCAGGATCTGCTGCGTATTCGGCATGAGCCAGACGACGGCGGCGAGCAGGATCAGCCACACGCTGAGCTTGACATGGCCGGCGGCGAGGGCAGCAGACTGAATGCCATGAGCGCCGCCCATGGAGGCGAGCATGGCGAATGCGCCGCGCGTCGAGTCAGCGCGAAAGAGCACCTGGCCGATGACCACACAGAACATTGTCAGCAGAACGCTCGCGGCGTGCTGCGCCCATCGGACCTGCATTCTTCGGGCTTGTGCGCTGCCCGGCTCGGGCTTTTTCCTGCGGAAGATGCGCCATGCGTGGTTGATGGTGATGTAAACGCCGTGGAAGAGGCCGAAGAGCAGGAACTGAAAGCCCGCGCCGTGCCAGATGCCGATGATCAACATGGAGAAGAGCGTGGGAACGGCCACCATCTCGGAAAAACCTTCGAGCGTGGCAGAGCCTTTGCGCGATACCTTCTTGCCCTGCGCGAGACGGCGGCGATTGATGGCGAGCGAGACCGGGTTGTAGAGATAGGTGGTCACGTAGCGGGTGAGCGTCATGTGCCAGCGCGACCAGAAGTCGATGATGTTGGCGGCTTTGTAGGGCGAGTCGAAGTTGAGCGGGAAGCGGATGGAGAACATGCGCGCCAGGCCGATGGCCATGTCGGAGTATCCGGAGAAGTCGAAGTAAATCTGCATGGTGTAGCTGAGAACGCCCAGCCATGCGGGGACGAGTCCGAGGGCATGCGGATGCGCGAAGGCGTCATCGGCGTAAGGTGCGATCGCGTCGGCGATGAATACTTTCTTGAACAGCCCCATGATGAACCAGCTCAGGCCGATGCTGACGTCGTCCGCGCGCAGCCGATAGCGGCGCTGCTGTTGCAACTGCGGCATGATCTCGCTGTGGTGCAGGATGGGGCCGGCGATGAGGTGCGGAAAGAAGGTGACGAAGAGCACGTAACTGGGCAGATCCTGCGGGTCGGCGGCGCCCTGACGAAGATCGACGAGATAGGCGATCTGGGTGAAGGTGAAGAACGAGATACCCAGCGGCAGCAGGACACCCGCGAACTGATGATGCAGCGTGACCAGGCGGCCCAGACCGGAGAGTAGCGGGAAGAGGTATTTGTAATAGAAGAGCAGCAGCAGATTGCCGCAGATGCCGGTCCACATCAAGGCAGTCTGCAGACGGGCGCGATGTTGAAAGCGGACCAGCAGCCGGGCGCAGAGATAGTTGAACAGGACGGAGCCGCCCAGCAGCCAGAGAAACTCCGCTCGCCATACCGCATAGAACGCCAGCGACATGAGCGCGAGCCAGACGATGACGACCCGTCGTCCCAGCAGACCAGCAAGCTGATAGCCAAGCAGAGCCAGCGGCAGAAATATGAACAGGAACCCGAAGGAGTTAAAAAGCATGATTTCTGTGCAGCGCGGGAGTGGGCGCTCGCTTCACCAGCTTAAATGGGGAAGCGGGCGGGCGCTGGGATCTGATCACAGAAGAGTGCGAGGATGCGCCTTAGGCGCATGGCCCACCCTTGTATGTTGCGTTTTGAGGCGCTCTGAGATCGTGCCGCCGGAAGAGTACGTGCGGCGCAAAAGAATAGGGCACCCGCCTTCGCGCCTGATCGACGCAAGATCGCTCAGGCGGCTTTTGCGAACCGCATCGAAGCGGAGTTCATGCAGTAGCGGAGGCCGGTGGGCTCTGGGCCATCGTTGAAAACGTGGCCCAGATGGGCGTTACACCGACGACAGGCGACTGCGGTACGCGCGATGCCAAGACTCCGGTCGGTCAGCTCTGCGATGTTCTCTCTGGCGATTGGCTGCCAAAAGCTGGGCCAGCCGGTACCGGATTCGAATTTGGTTCTGGAATCGTAGAGAGCCGTGTCGCAACAGATACAGCGAAAGACGCCGCGGTCGTGCAGATTCCAGGAGTTGCCGGTGAAGGGCATCTCGGTATCGGCGAGCCGCGCGATGTCGTACGCGTTGCCGGAGAGCTGCCTCTTCCACTCGGCATGCGACTGGATTACCGCTGGAACCCGCATGGTGTCCAGACGTTCGCCGTAGTTGGAAAAGTTCACGATGGTGACGATGGGCGCCGGACCGTGGGGCTCCGCTATCTCGACAGCCGGTACTCTCCTGGTAGACCAGACTGCGAGTCCGGCGCAGGCGGAGACGGCCGTTATCAGAAAAGCGCGCCGCGTGCGCTTTTCCGAGCCGAGGTCGCGATCGAGATCCGAATTCAGCATGGTAGTTCTTTCACCTGCGGTTATGAGACCCCAGCCGGATGCCACCGCCTGGGACTGGAGAAGAACCCATCATCTCCATTTCTAAGACTACGCCGGAATCCAGAAGTTACAGCGGATCAGAACCTGCGAGGGATGGGAGAAACGAATCCATGGGCGCCATTTTCTCGCGGCTTACTCGATGGCCGCCCGGTTTTGTTGTATGGTCGAATGCGTCCGCCATGCACATAAAAACCGCTGCTCTCTCACTTCTTCTTTGCGCCTTCGCGGCGCTCGCGCAGATCTCGCCAGCCAGCAAGCCCGCGCCCCCGGCCGCGCCCCAGTCTAGAGACGGGTCCGGAGGCGTGTCAGGACCCGCGACCGGCGACAAGGCATGGATCGCGCAATCCAACCAGTACACGCAGATGCTGTTGGACATCGACAAGAAGTACTCTCCCGAACAAGAGTCGGCTGAGGGCCTCTCGGAGTTCGACGAGCAGATCTCTGTGCCCACGCTGGCGAACCAACTTGCCGAGCGCAAGGACAGGGACGCCGTGCTGGCCAAGCTCCAGTCGGCCCAGGGCAGCGAAGCCAACAAGTATGTGGCGGAAGATCTCGCCATCCTGATCAAGAGCACGCAGCACCAAGACCGCCAGGAAGATTACCAACTGCAGCGGCAGGTGCCGTTTTCGAATGCCAGCAGGTATGTGTATTACGGCATTCAGACGCTGCTCGACGACCAGACTGCGCCGGCGCGGCGGCAGGCCGCGGTCATTCGCCTGAAGAAATACGCGGGCCTGACGCCGGGATACCGGCCCCTCACGAGCATTCTTGAGG